>JAJNQF010000436.1 GCA_021154945.1 Sphingomonas sp. | reverse complement strand
GGAACTGTTCCCGCGGATCTCGCTGACCGGGATCCTCGGGTTCGCGAGCACGTCGCTGACCTCGCTGTTCAGCGGCGGCGCGTTCAATTATTCGGTCGCGCCCTCGGTCAGCTACCCGATCTTCCGCGCCGGTGCCGGGATCGCCGGGGTCGCCTATTCGAAGGCCCAACGCGACGCCGCGCTCGCAACCTACGAAAAGACGATCCAGACCGCTTTCCAGGAAACCGCCGACGCGCTCGCGCGCCAGGGCACGATCGCCGACCAGCTGAAGGCGAACCAGAACTTCTCGGCCGCGGCGCAGGACACGTACCGCCTCACCGACGCGCGTTATCGCGGCGGAATCGACACGTTCCTGAGCTCGCTCGACGCGCAGCGCTCGCTCTACACCGCGCAACGCAATCTGGTGGCGACGCAGCTGGTCGGCGCCAGCAACCGCGTGACGCTGTACCGCGTGCTGGGTGGGGATTCGACGCTGGAAGCAACCGCAAACGGGCCGCAACCGGTGACGCAGAGCGGTGCGCCGCGCGCGGAAACGGACTGAACGCGCCCACCGTCATCCCGACGAAAGCTGGGGTGTCGGATGGAGACCGGTTGGCATGCCACCGCTCCGGACAGCTCCCGTCGCCTTGTTCTCCCGCGAAGGCGGGAGCCCAGTCTGGGTCCCCGCCTTCGCGGGGAAACACGCTTTTCCTGTGTGTTAGCCTAGGCATCGCACAAGCACACCCTCCCCGGCGAAGGCCGGGGCCCAGGTGGAAAGGTCGCAGTAACGATGCGCAACCCGTGTTTATCGACCGCTCCCAACTGGACCCCGGCCTCCGCCGGGGAGGGCTCTCCATGGTTGCGCTCCACCGAGCGTCAGTCCGCAGCGAAAAACCCCGCCGCCCGCCTCTGGGCCTCGACTCGCACCTCCCGCCACTGCGCCAACTCAGCCTCCGCATCCGCAAGCGCCCGGTGATCCGGCACGCGCCCGTTACGCCGCTGCAACACCTCGCCGACCACCTCCCGCGCAAGAGCCTCCCGTACCGCCGCCGGCTCCACACCCGCCAGGCACGCCCGCGCCGCCTCCAACTGCGCCGCGTCCGTATCGCGCAACCGCAGCACCCGCTTCGGCTGCCCGCCAGCCCGCAACAACGTGCTCAGCCATTTCCCATCCCAGGACGGCGCGCTGGCCAGCAGGTCATGGCCGACCAAAGCCTCGACCATCCGCGCAGCAACGAGCCGGTGGTCCTCGCCCCGCTCCTCCAACGCACGCCGCTCGATCCCGTGGATGGCCTGCGCCGCCGGATCCCAGTCGGTCCACTCGGGCGCAGGCCTGATCAGATGGCTCTCCGACGCACCATCCTCAAACACCCACGCCACCTCGATCGGGTAGCTCTTCTTCCCCCGCGACGACGCTTCGAAATCGAGGAAGGCGAGCATGCCGCTCAGCCGGTCGGGCTGGCGGCGTGGACGAGCTTGGGCTCCTTGATCGGCGACAGGGTCTGCTCCTGCTCCGCCGAAATCCGGCGCGAACGCACGAACGGCGGCAGCGTCACTGGCCCACGTGTCTTCAGCGCCTCCAGCACACCCTCGATCACGCGCAGATCGGCAAGTCCTTCCTCCGCATCGGGCTCGGGATCGCGATCCTCGAGGATGCAGTCGGAGAAATAGCGCATCTCGCCGCCGAACTGGTCGGTCGGCTTGAAGCTCTCGTGGCTCTTCTTCTCGCCGATCGTCACGCGCTGTTCCATCGCGTCGCCGAAGCCGTAGGCCGGGTCCATGTGGATGCTGCCCTCGGTGCCCGAGATCGTCAGGCTGTCGACGTTGTTGGCCGCATAGGAGACGGTGAACTGCGCGAGCCGGTTGCCGGGAAACCGCAACGTCACCGCGAACGTGTCGTCGAGATCTCCTAGCCCCAATTCGGGATGCCGCGTAGCGACGGCCGAGACCACTTCGGTCGGCTCCGCCCCGAACAGATAGCGGGTCGCGTTGATCGGGTACGGACCCATGTCGAACAGCGGCCCGGCCTGCACGCCGTTCTTCACGCGGTGATTGGCCGGATCGACCTTCTGCGTGAAGCAAGAGGTGAACGCGATCAGCTCGCCTAGCTCGCCGCTGCGAATCCGCCGGATCGCGTCGAGCGTGGACGGCTCGAAATGCAGCCGGTACGCGGTCATCAGCTTGGCGGACGATGCGCGCTCGGCATCGCGGATCGCCTCGGCCTTCTCAACCGAAATCTCGAGCGGCTTTTCGGACAGCACGTGGATGCCCGCCTTCAGCGCGGGGATCGCGAACTCGGCATGCCGCCAGTTTGGCGTCCCGAGATAGACCGCATCGATCAGCCCTGAAGCAAGCAGCTCGTCGAACTGGTCATAGCGATAGGTCGCCTCGACGCCATATGCCTTGCCGAGCTCGCGCGCCTTGACCGGATCGTCGGTGACCAGCGCGGTGATCTCGGAATTGCCGGTATGCGCGACGCCGGGCATCATCGATGCCTGCGAGATATCGCCAAGTCCGACGATCGCGTAGCGGACCTTCTTCTTGCCCAGTCCGAGGGCGGAGGTGATGTTGGAAACGACGCTCATGGGGAATGCCTCGCAGATATGGGTTCGGACCCTCAACGCGACAGCGCGCATAGCTATCCCCAGAACCAAACTTCCTGTTTACGCTTAAAAAACCACTTCGGGTCGATTGGTGGACGACCGGGCATCACGACCGCGTTCGCTCCAACCATGGGGCCTGCGTCGCCGCACATGCCCGGATCGTCTCGAATCCGCAGGATACCCCCGATGTACGCGCCGCTTCCCACCGCCGATCGCCGTGCGCAGAGCCGCCCGCACGGCCTTGCCCTGCGCGGTCTGTTCGGGCTGAGCGAGGACGACCGCGATCAGGTGACCGATCTGTTCGTGCCGAAGCTCGCGCAGGTCGCCGCGGTCTGGCCGTTCACGCTGGCGATCCAGGGCATCGCCTGCGCGTTGCTGATCGGCCTGGCCGCATTCGGCGCAGATAATGCCCAGGTCGATACGCAGGTTAGCCTCATCGGGATCGCGGCGCAGTCCGCGATCCTCCTCGCCGCCTCGCTGTCGATCTTCGCGACCGTCCGCCTGCCGGCGCTGGTCGCGCTGGCGCCGTACAAGCGCAACCGGATCGTGACGCTCTGCGCTGCGACGATGGCGGCCATGATGACCGCGCTGCTGTGGGTCATCACATCGGCGCCCGATGGTCCGATCCGGTTCACCGACGCGGTCGCGGTGGCGGGAACGATCGGCATCACCGCGGTCAGCCTCCACCCGGTCCGCGCCGCGTCGCTCGGCTTCGGCGGCGGGCTGGTGCTGACGCTGGCGGTCCTCGCCGGGCCCGGCATCCCGGTGGCGATCGCCTTGCTGTTCCTCGGCTGCCTGATCGCAGCGACGCTGCGCCTCGCGCGGATCGACCACGCGCGCGAACTCGATCGCGCGGCGGCCTCGAACGCAGGCTGCGTCGCGGTCAAGATGATCGCAGAGTTCGAACAGCACGGCGCCGGCTGGTTCTGGGAAGCCGACCGCCAGGGCCGCGTGACCTATCTCTCGGCCAAGGTCGCGCGCGATCTCGTCTCCTCCGGCAGCGCGATCGGCCAGTCCCTCACCGACCTGTTCCAGATGGACAGCGACACGCCCGGCACCGAACGCACGCTGGCCTTCCACATCTCGTCGCGGACGTCGTTCTCGGACTATTCGGTCTGCGCCGCCGCGTCGGACAGCGACCGCTGGTGGTCGATCTCGGGCCGCCCGGTGGTCGACGACCTCGGCCGGTTCCAGGGCTTCATCGGCTCGGGCAGCGACCTGACCGAACAGCGCAAGTCTGAGGCGGAGATCACCCGGCTGGCGCTGTTCGACGGCCTCACCGGGCTCGCAAACCGCCAGCGGATGCGAATCTCGCTCGAAAAGACGCTCGCGCAGAACACCGGGCCGTACCGCGCGACCTCGCTGTTCCTGATGGACCTCGATCGGTTCAAGGCGGTCAACGATACGCTGGGTCACCAGGCCGGCGACGCGTTGCTGAAGCAGGTCGCGCAACGGCTCCAGCGCGGGGTCGGCGGCACCGGGCTGGTCGGGCGGCTCGGCGGCGACGAGTTCAAGGTCGTGCTGCCCGGCATCGACAATCGCGACACGCTGGCCGATCTGGCGCGCGACCTGATTGCGTCGCTGTCGCAGCCCTATTTCATCAGCGGCACCGCGGTCACGATCGGCTGTTCGATCGGCATCGCCATCGCGCCCGACGACGGCGAGGATTCCGAGACTTTGGTCCGCAACGCCGATCTCGCGCTGTACGCCGCCAAGGGCGACGGCCGCGGCGTCCACCGGTTCTTCGCGGACGAGATGCTGGCGGGCGCGCGGACGCGCAAGCTGCTCGAGGACGACCTGCGCGTCGCCGTGTCGGAGGGCGCGTTCCACCTCTGCTACCAGCCGGTCGTCAGCACCGACTCGGTCCGGATCGTCGGCTACGAGGCGCTGATCCGCTGGAACCACCCGACGCGAGGGCTGGTCTCGCCCGCCGACTTCATACCGGTGGCGGAGGAATGCGGGCTGATCGAGGCGATCGGCGAATGGGTCCTGCGTACCGCGTGCAGCGAGGCGGCGCGCTGGCCCGACACGATCCGCGTTGCGGTCAACGTCTCGCCGATCCAGTTCGCCAACCCGATCCTCCCCGCGCTCGTCACCAGCGCGCTGGCGCAGTCGGGGATCGCCCCCGGCCGGCTCGAACTCGAGATCACCGAGGGCGTGTTCCTCGACGAGACCCGCTCGTCCGAACAGATGTTCAGGGCGCTCAAGGGAGTAGGCGTGCGGCTCGCGCTCGACGATTTCGGCACCGGCTATTCGTCGCTCGGCTATCTACGCAACGCGCCGTTCGACAAGATCAAGATCGACCAGTCGTTCGTGAAGGGTGCCGCCGAGCCGGGCAACCGCAACGCCGCGATCATCAAGGCGATCGTCACGCTCGCCGACACGCTCGGGATGGAGACGACCGCCGAGGGGGTCGAGGTGCAGGACGAGATCGACCTGTTGCGCGATCTCGGCTGCAGCCACATCCAGGGCTATGTCTATGGCCGCCCGGTCCGCGCGGAAGAGGCGCTGCGACAATTGGGTGTCGAGAACGGTGCGGCGACCGCCAGCGGCTTCAAGGTCAGCCGCGCCCGCCGCCACAAGATGCTCCGCTCCGCCCGCATCCTGCTCGACGGCATCCACGGCGACGTCCGGATCCGCGACATATCGACCTCGGGTGCGATGCTCGACGGCTTGA
>JAJNQF010000434.1 GCA_021154945.1 Sphingomonas sp. | reverse complement strand
CGTTTCCCATCCGGGCGACGTCACCGCATCACCGAAAATATGCGGGTGGCGGCGCTCCATCTTGTCGCTGATCGCGGCGACGACGTCGGCCAGCGTGAACGCACCCGACTCCTCGGCGATACGGCTGTGGAACACGACCTGGAGCAACAGGTCGCCAAGTTCGTCCTTGAGATCGGCGGGGTCGTCGCGGGCGATCGCGTCGGCAACCTCATACGCTTCCTCGATCGTGTACGGCGCGATCGTCGACCAGGTCTGCACCCGATCCCATTCGCATCCGTCGACCGGATCGCGCAGCCGCGCCATGATGGAGGTGAGGCGTTCGATCATAGGGAGCACCTGTAAATTGGCATCGATCCGCTGCCTATCGCAAGATCGATAATATACATTATGTAAAATCTATTCCTGGATCGGGGTCAGGATAAGCGTGGCGTTCTCGACCCGCCACGATCCCAGCTTCGACAGAAAGTTCATGCCGATGACGTCGGTGTCCCCGAAAGATGGCGCTGTGACGATGCCAAGATCGGTCGCGGTGATGGAGCCGATCGTGATGCGCTTGGCCGTCGCGGTTCGGGCCGACACGTCGCCGTTCGCGGTCGAGATGATCACCGGGAACGGGCTTTCGTCGCTATCGAGTCGCGCAGCCTTCGCAGTGGCCGTCGACAGCGCGGTCGTCGTCGCACCGCTGTCGATCAGCATGCGCCGCCGTACGCCGTCGATATCGACATCGGCCCAGAAATGCCCGTCCTCGGCCATGCGTATCCGCGTTTCGGTACCGCTGACCTGCTGGTCTGCGAACAGAGTCTTCAGTCCCGACAGCCGGTCGCGCTGGCTCGCGATCAGCAAAGCCACGACAAAGATCGCAACCCAGGCCAAGGCCATTTTTAGCACGGGTTTCAGCGGCAACCGGCGCGCTACCAGCGCGGACAGCGGCAGGATCAGCATGACAGCGTACAGCGCGAACTGGGCTGCGCGGTCGCCGGTCATGCGGTGAGGACTAATCCGTCATAGCCGGGCTCGACCCCGGCCGGGAGTTCATGCCGCAGCGTCGCGTAGTCCATGGTGTTATCCATGTGGATCAACGCAGTCCGCTTCGGCGTCAGGCGCTCCACCCAGTTCAGGACGGCCGGCAATTCCATGTGTGTCGGATGCGGACGTCGGCGGAGCGCGTCGACGACCCAGATGTCCAGATCCTGATACAGGCTGGCCATGTCATCGGTCATCACGTTGAAGTCGGTTGCATATCCGATGGATACGCCGTCGGCTTCAAACCGCAGCCCAGCGGCGTGGATGCTGCCATGGGGCTGATCGGTGACGCGGATGTCGATCCCGCCGATCGACAGCCGGTCCGGCAATATCTCGCCCGCGATCGTCGGCGGATAGCCGGGGCGACCGTGAAAGGCATAGGTAAACCGCGCGTCCAGCGCCGCCAGCGTGAACGGCCTCGCATAGCCAAGGACCGGCGTTCCCATCGCGTGGAAGAGTTGCCGCACGTCGTCGATGCCGTGGCAGTGATCGGCGTGGTCGTGCGTCCAGAGTATCGCATCGACCCGGTCGATATCGGCCGCCAGCAACTGCTCGCGCATGTCGGGGCTGGTGTCGATCAGGATCCGGGTGCCGTCATGCTCGACCAGAGCGGACGCGCGCGTGCGCCGGTTGCGCGGCTCGGTCGGGTCGCAGTCGCCCCAGTCGTTGCCGATCCGCGGCACGCCGGAGGATGTGCCGGAGCCGAGGATCGTGATCTTCATGCGACCGCCCCGGACACCCGCGTCTTGGCGAACAGCGCGTGGAAGTTCTCCGCGGTGCGACGCGACAATTCCTCGACACTTTCGCCACGCAGGTCGGCGAGGAACTGCGCGGTGTCGGCGACGAAGCCAGGTTCGCCGGTTTTGCCCCGGTGCGGCACCGGCGCGAGGAACGGCGCATCGGTTTCGATCAGCAATCGCTCGATCGGCAGGCGCGCAGCCGTCTCTTGCAGATCACGCGCGTTCTTGAACGTCACGATCCCCGAGATCGAAATATAAAGGCCCATATCCAATGCCTTGTCGGCGAAAGCTCCGCTCGCCGTGAAGCAATGGATGACGCCGGGATAGGCCCCCTTCCCCATTTCTTCCGCCATGATCGCGGCGGTATCGTCCTCGGCATCGCGGGTGTGGACGACGATCGGCAGGCCCGTCTCGCGCGACGCGGCGATGTGTGCGCGGAAACTCGCCTGCTGGCGCGCGCGGTCGGAGGTGTCGCGGAAATAGTCGAGGCCGCTTTCGCCGAGACCGACGACCCGGGGATGCCGTGCCCGCTCGATCAGCTTGGCCGCGTCGACGTCGGGATAGGTATCCGCCTCGTTCGGATGAATGCCGATCGTCGCCCAGACGTCCGGCTCGCGCTCGGCGGTGGCGACGATATCGTCCCATTCGCTCTCGCGCGTCGAGATGTTGAGCATCGCCGTCACCCCCCTCGCCCGTGCCCGCGCGAGGACCGCCTGCTGGTCCTCGGCGAGGCCCTTGTAGTTCAGATGGCAATGGCTGTCGGCGAGCATCAGGCCTCCGCTGGCAGTTCGAGACGCGGGAAGACCGGCGCAGGCGGTGCGATCCGGAAGTCGGAGGCGGCGATCCGGTCGTACCAGCCATCGTCGTCGATCGCGGCATGATCGCGCTCGGTGGCGCCGATCTGGTCGAGAACCTTTCCCGCGGACTCGGGTACGACCGGCAGGATCGCGATCGCCAGCATGCGGATCGCGCGGACCAGCGTTCGCAACACCGCGTTCATCCGCTCGGGATCGGTCTTGCGCAATGCCCAGGGCGCCTGCGCGTCGATATACTGGTTGCACGCGAACACGCCGCGCATCCACGCCTCGATGCCTTGCGACAAAGCGAGATCGGTAAAGCCCGACTTGAACCCGGCGCAGGCGACGACGACCTCCTCGATCAGCATCCCGTCGGCGTCCTGGACCGTACCCGCGGTGGGAAACTCGCCACCCAAGTTCTTGGCGATGAACGACAAGGTTCGCTGTGCGAGGTTGCCGAAGCTGTTCGCCAGCTCGGCATTCACGCGCATCACGATCGCCTCGGGCGAGTAGCTACCGTCCTGCCCGAAGCTGACCTCGCGGAGGAAGAAATAGCGTAGCGCATCGACGCCGAACGCATCCGCCAGCGCCATCGGATCGACGACATTGCCGACCGACTTCGACATCTTCTCGCCGCGGGTGAGGAGGAAGCCGTGGCCGAACACGCTTTTGGGCAGCGGAATGCCCGCCGACAGCAGGAACGCCGGCCAATAGACCGCGTGGAAGCGGACGATGTCCTTGCCGATCAGGTGGATATCCGCCGGCCAGTATTTCGCCTTGTCACCGGTCATGTCGGGATAGCCGATCCCGGTCAGGTAATTGGTGAGCGCATCGACCCACACATACATGACGTGCCCCGGGCTGCCCGGCACCGGCACGCCCCAGTCGAAGCTGGTGCGCGAGACCGACAGATCCTTCAGCCCACCCTCGACGAAGCGCATCACCTCGTTGCGGCGGCTTTCGGGGCGGATGAAATCGGGGTTGGCGGCAAAGAGATCGAGCAGCGGCTGCTGATATTTGGACAGGCGGAAGAACCACGTCTCCTCGGCGGTCCATTCGACCGGCGTACCCTGCGGCGAGCGACGATCATCGCCCTCCCCGGTCAGCTCGGACTCGTCGTAGAACGCCTCGTCGCGGACCGAATACCAGCCCTCGTAGCGATCGAGATACAGATCGCCCGCGTCCGCCATCGCCTGCCAGATCGCGGCACTCGCGGCGTAATGATCCTCGTCCACCGTCCGGATGAAGCGGTCATACAAGATGCCAAGACGATCCGCCATCTCGTGGAAATACGACGACATTTCGTTGGACAGGTCACGCACGGGCATGTCGCGGTCGCGCGCGGCCTGGACCATCTTAAGGCCATGCTCGTCGGTCCCGGTCTGGAACAGCACATCGCGGCCCGCCTGGCGCTGGAAGCGCGCGATCGCGTCGGCGGCGATCATCTCGTACGCATGGCCGATATGCGGACGGCCATTGGGATAGTGGATCGCGGTGGTGATATAGAAAGGGTCGGCCATGCCGCGCTCCTAGAGCATCACCCCGATCAGGTGAAGCCTGCGCGGGCCGATCACCGGCGTAATGTCGCGACGATCCCCGCCATCTCGAACACCGTGGCCTGCGCATCGAGCGACAGCCCGATCGCCGCGCCCGCGAGGTCGCGTGCCGCGGCGTGCGCGTCGAGTGCGGACCGGAGCGCTGGACCCGATCGGGTCCGGGCAGCGTCGGCGATAAACGCGGGCGCACGGTCGAGAAATGCCTCGTACCGCGGTTGCGCCGCCTTGAGGCCAAGCGCCTTGGCGAGCTTCAACCGACGCCCATTATCCCGGTCGCCATCCTGCGCGATCGCGGCGATGGCATCGTCGATTGCGGCGATGTCGAGCCCGGCATAGCGCAGCGCGCGGCCAGGCGCGCCGTCGCTGGCACGGACCAGCGCGGCGACCTCGCCCTCGTCGGCATCAGGTTGCAACGTCCGGATCGCCGTCGCGACCTCGTCGTCCGAGAGTGCCTCGAACCGCAGCAACCGGCACCGTGAGCGGATCGTCGGCAGCAACCGGCCCGGTGCATGGCTGACGAGCAGGAAGATCGTCCCCGCCGGCGGTTCCTCGAGGTTCTTGAGCAACGCATTCGCCCCGCTCCGCTCCAGATCGTCGATCGCGTCGATTACCACGACGCGCCGCGGGCTCATCGATGGCGTGGTCGCAAACAGCGGTTGCAGCGTCCGCACCTGCGCGATCGTGATGCTGCGGGCGAGATCCTGGTCGGGCTTGTCGGGATCCTTCGGCAACCGTGCGAGCACGCGAAAATCGGGGTGCGACCCCGCCTCCATCAGCGACCGCGTCCGGTTCCCCTCGGGAACCTCCAACCCGGTCGATCCGGCATCGGGCTCAGCCGCGTCCGCTAGCATCCGCATGGCTGCGGCGCGCGCGAAGCTCGCCTTACCGACGCCCTGCGGCCCGGCGATCAACCATGCGTGATGCAACGAACCGCCGCGCATTGCCGCCATGAAGGCAGACTGCGCGGCGGTATTGCCGATGATCGGCATCATGCCTGCAACGCCGTCGGCGCCGAAATCATCAGCCGAAGAAGCCGGTCAGTCCTGCCCATGCGCGACCGAAGAAACCGGCCTCGGCAACGTCCTTCTCGGCGACCAGCGGCATGGTCTGCTGGAGTCCGTCGGACGTGGTGACGACGAGATCGGCGATATGCTGGCCGGCCTTGATCGGCGCCTTGATCGGGCCGTCATAAACGACCTTCGCGGTCAGATTGGGCGAGGTGCCCGCGGGCAGTGTCACGGTCAGAGCCTTGGGCGCTACCAGCCCGACCGACGACGAATCGCCGAGCTGGACCGAAGCGGTCTCGACCTTCTTGCCCTTCGCGACGATCGGCTTCGATTGCCACGCGCGAAAACCCCATTCCATGAAGCGCACCGATTCCTCGGCGCGCTGGCCCGAACTCGTCAGGCCGGCGACCACCATCACCAGGCGACGGCCATTCTGCACGGCGGACCCGGTGAAGCCGTAGCCGGCCTCCTCGGTGTGACCGGTCTTGAGCCCGTCGGCACCAGCGACGCGGCCGAGGATAGGATCGCGGTTCGCCTGGGTGATGGCGCTGCCGCCCATCGTCTTGCCCCAGGTGAAATCGCGCTTCGAATAGAATTGCTTGTAGAGATCGGGATAGTTGGTGATCGTCGCCGCCGCGAGCTTGGCCAGATCATGCGCGGTGACATAGGTGACGCCGTTGTCGGGCCAGCCGTTCGCGGTACCGAAATGGCTGTCCTTGAGGCCGAGTTCGGCGGCCTTGCGGTTCATCCGCTCGGTGAACGCCTGCTCCGAACCCGAAATTCCCTCGGCAAGCACGATGCACGCGTCGTTGCCCGACAGCGTGACGATCCCGTACAGGAGATTGGCGACACTGACATTCTCACCCGATGACAGGAACATCGTCGAACCCGCTGCCGGACCATGCCATTTCGCCCAGGTCTCGGGGCGTACGGTCATCATCTGGTCGAGCTTCAACTCGCCCTTCTTGACCATGTCGAACGCGACATAGACCGTCATCATCTTGGCGAGCGAGGCTGGCGGCATGCGGCGATCGGCATCGCGCGCGAACAACACCGCGCCCGACGACAGGTCCTCCATATAGGCGATCGGCGCCGCGGTCTGGAACTGCGGTGCGGCGGCGATGGAGGGATGCGCCAGCGCGAGGGCGACGAGCGGTGCGACGATCAGCTTCTTCATGGGGTATTCCGTGAGCAAAAGGGCGGTCCGTGGGCAGGATGTGATGCAGGTCATAGCCGCGCCCGGCGACCGCGTCACGTATCCGT
>JAJNQF010000362.1 GCA_021154945.1 Sphingomonas sp. | reverse complement strand
CGCCGCTTCGGGGGATACCGATGCGGCGATGATCAGGCGTGGATCGTCAGCGTCTTGTCGAACGCCGGGACCTGATGGCTCAGAACTTGGCATCAAGGCTCAGTCCGATAACCCGACGCGAGTCCGTGCCGCTGATCTGCGAATAGGAACGCGGATCGAGCTGCAACGCGGCGGTCGGTGTCGCGAACCGGACCGCGGGGCGATAGACGTCGAACAGGTTGCGTCCGAACACCGCGACGCCGAACCGCTGGCTTGCGAACCGCATGCCCAGGCGACCGCCGAACAATGCGACCGGAGCGTTCTGGAGGATCGGGTTGAACGCCGCATCCCAGTTGATGCGCGAGCTGTAGACCATGTCTGCCTGTGCATAGGCCTGCGTCGTGGACGACAGGTCGGCGGCATATTCCCCGCTGGCCGTGACCTTCCATTTCGGCGTGCCGACCAAGCGGTTGCCTCCGGCATCATCGACGGCACCGCGGGCTACGCCGCCAATGACCTGCGGTACGCAACCCTGCGCCGCGGTCTGTCCCTGCGCACACGCGACCAGATAGCCGTCCCCGTAACGCGCATCGTTGTAGACCGCGCCGAGATTGAGCGAGAGGCCGCGCGTCGGTCGCCCGAACAGATTGAACGACACGCCCTTGGTCGTCAGCGACGGTGCGTTGCCGAATATGAAGGCGGCTGCGACCGGATCGAAGAACTGCGCCTGGAAATCGTCGACCTTGGTATAGAAGCCGGCAAGGCTCGCGGTCATCCGCCCGCCGAATGCCGAGGCCTTGATCCCGACCTCGCCGGACTTCGGAATCTCCGGGCGGACGAGCACCGGGATGGTCGGTCCGGACGCTTGGTCGTTGATCGATGGCCCCTTATAGCCCCGCGTGTACGTGCCGTAGACCATGACATCGCGGGTCACGTCGAACTGTGCGCCGACCCGGTACGAGAAATAATCGTCGTCGGCCTTGCCGCGAACCGGCGACAGGCTGCCGATCGGTGCGAACGCGCCGGTGGCGAGCGTTGCGTCGGTACGGGCGCTGACGCTCTCGTTGCCGTACCGGCCGCCAAGGATCAGGCGCAGCGCGGGCGCCAACTGCACAGTCGCCTGCCCGAACGCGGCGACACTGGTGGTCTGCGCGTGCGTCGTCAGCCGCTGGCCGAGCGGGAAGGGGATGCCCACGTCGGTCGCGACCGGCCCGAGCTGCTGAACGGAGCCGTCGAATTCGCTATCGAAATAATACAGCCCGGCGACATATTCGAGCGTGCCGCCGGATGGCGACGTCAGGCGGAATTCCTGGCTGAAGTTATGCGTGTCCGACGGGCCGGTCTGGTTCAGCCGATACACCGGCACGCTATCGACGTCGTACGCGGGGACCTCACCCTCAACCGCTCGATAGGCGCTGATCCAGGTCAGCGTATGCGCGCCGATCCGCATGTCGATCTGGTTCGATACGCCGTAGCTTTCGGTCCAGCCGCGGTTGCCACCATTGATGCAGCCTTGCTGGTTCTCGGTTCCGACGGTGATCCCGCACGCAGTAAGACGCTGCGTCAACCGGCTGCCCGGCGTCGAGGCGAACACCGACCAGGGCGCTCCGCCACGGCGGTCGGCATCGCTGTAATCGCCGATCAGGTTGATCGTGATGTCGGATGTCGGCTCCCACAGGAAGCGCGCGCGGCCGGCGTAGTTGCGTTGCCGCTGCCAGCTGTCGTCGAAGCGGTTATACTGGTTGCGGGGCGCCTGGGCGAACGACCCGGCGACGCGCAACGCCGCGTTCCCGGCGATCGGCAGGTTGACAACCCCGCGACCGACATAGGTGTCGCGCGTGCCGATGTCGGTATGCGCGATCACTTCCAGTCGCGTCGGGTCGGGCGCGTTGGTGACGATGTTGAGCACGCCCGCCGACGAGTTCCGGCCGAACAGCGTACCCTGTGGTCCTTCTAGCACTTCGACGCGCGCGACGTCGAACAGCAGCGGGGGATTGGTCGAGGTGCCGGCCAGCGCGACATTGTCGACCACGACGCCGACGCTGCCCTCCGACGAGCGCGAGAACGAGACACTGCCGATGCCGCGGATGCTCAGCGCACCAAATGGCCCGGCTGTGTTGAGCGCAGCGGCGCTGCGCGTTAGGTCGGCGACCTCGTTGACGTTCTGGCGGGTAAGCTGGTCGCCGGAAACGACGCTGACGCTGATCGGAACGTCCTTCAGCCGCTCTTCGCGCTTGTTCGCGGTCACGACAATGTCACCCGCCTCGGCC
Organism: Sphingomonas sp.; assembly: GCA_021154945.1. Classification (GTDB taxonomy): domain Bacteria; phylum Pseudomonadota; class Alphaproteobacteria; order Sphingomonadales; family Sphingomonadaceae; genus Sphingomonas. The sequence goes on along the minus strand of JAJNQF010000362.1, from coordinate 1,385 downwards.
TGTTCCTCCGCAGGCGCGGCAACCGCCGTCGAGTTCGGCGCAACGGTCTGCGCAAGGCCCGGCGTCCATGCCGTGAGACAGGCGGTGCTGCACAAGGCAGCGAAAATCCTAGCGTCCATGCTTCCCCTCCGTTCGACGATCGAATGCCGCCGATATACGATCGTTTAGCGTGTCGTAAACAAAACGTCCATTCTTTTTGTTGTTATCTCGATGACAAGTGCTACATCGCCGCCAACGATAAAAATGGAGAGGTTGATGGACGAGTCGTTGCGCAACGACCACGCCGTCCAGGCGGCGGACAGCGGTCGCGGTGCAGTTGCCACCGCAGGGCGTGGCATGACGCCGCTGACGATGGCGCCGAAGCTCGGTTATGCGGCGGGCGCGTTGCTCGACGGCATCGCCAGCCAAGGCGTCGGCATCTTCCTGTTCTTTTATGTGACGACCGTGGCGGGCCTGTCGGCGGCGCTGGCGGGTGTGGCGCTGGCCGCGGGGCTGGTCGTCGATGCAATTGTCGATCCGCTGATCGGCTCGCTTTCGGACGGTTGGCAGTCGCGGTTCGGCCGGCGCTTGCCGTTCATGATGATCGGCCTGCCGGGAACCGCGCTGTTCCTCGTCCTGATCTTCGCCTTGCCTGTGGGCTGGAGCCAGCTTGCGCTATTCGCGTGGCTGACGACGTTGTCGATCGGACTGCGGATTTCGATCTCGTTGTTCCTGCTGCCCTATAATGCGGTCGGTGCCGAACTGAGCGACGATTATGCGGAGCGGTCGTCGATCGCGATGTGGCGATGGGGCTTTGCGATGCTCGGCGCGCTGGTCGCCATCGTGCTCGGCTTCGGCGTGTTTCTCAGCGGGGCGGGCGGATTGGCGCGTCGGTCCGGTTATCTGCCGCTGGCGTTCAGCATGGCCCTGGTCGCCGCCATCGGTGCCCTGATCGGCATGCGCGCACTGTTGGCGATGCGGGATCGCCAGCATCCCCCGCTGGTCGATACGGGACGCATCCACCACCGGCTGGCCGCGGAGGTCGGCGAGATCTTTCGCAACCAGTCGTTCCGCACGCTGTTCGTCGGTGCACTGTTGCTGTTCACCTCGCTCGCGATTCACAGTACGCTCGGCATCCACGCCAACACCTATTTCTGGGGGATGACGGCGGGTCAGATGCAGACGGTGACGTTGTCGCTGTTCGGCGGGCTTTTGCTGGGTGCGCCACTCGCCGCGCCGATGCTGGCGCGCATGGAGAAGCGTACGGTACTGCTGATCGGCATGATCGGCCTCGCGCTGTCGACGTCGCTGCCGACCGCGTTGCGCCTGATCGGGCTGTTCCCGTTCGAGGGCGAGACGCTCGTCCTCGTCCTCTCGGGTTCGGTCTTGATCGGCGGCGTGCTGAT
>JAJNQF010000352.1 GCA_021154945.1 Sphingomonas sp. | reverse complement strand
GGCGGGGCGCGGCACCGGCCCCTCCTCGACCGCGACGCCATGGCGTGCCAGCAGGGCGATCGCGTCCTCGAGCGGCGCGTCCCAGCGGAAGCAGAGGTCGACAGATCCAGGCGTCGGCAAGGCGGCGTGCGGCGCGACCGGCGCTCGGCCGGGGTGGACGTTGATGCGGTTGCCGCCGAGCTGCAGGACGAACACCGGGATCCGCCCGGCGCGCCACTCCTCCTCGTAGAGCACGACGGCGCCGAGCACGTCGCGGTAGAACGCGAGCGTGCGTTCCGGGTCGGCCGCGGTGAGCGCCAGGTGGTCGAAGCCGCGCAGCGGCGTCTGGCGCGCGGCGCCCGACGCGAGCGCGTGCAGCTCGGCGTGCAGCTCCGGCGTCGCCGCCGCGAGCACCCCCGTCGCGCCGACGCTCCAGGGGTGTCCTTCGAGGTCCGTCACCAGCGCGCCCGATTCCGCCGCGACCAGCGCCCCTGCCGCCGTGTGCACCGGCGAGGTCCCCGTGTGCACGATGCCCGCGACGCGGCCGGTCGCGAGGTAGACGTAGGACAGCGTCGACGAGAACTGCCAGACGTACCAGCGCGCCGCGACGAGCGCGTCGCGCACCATCGCCGCGGCCTGCGGCTCGCGGCCGCTGAACCACACGGTGTCGCTGCCCGCGCCGGCACGCGCCGGCCGGTCGCCCGCCACCGTGCGCAGCCACGCACCGGCGCCGCGCTCCGCCCACAGGATCTCGTCGCTGCGACCGATCGCGATCGCCGCCACGGTGACGACGCCCTCTTCGACCAGCGCGACGTTGGTACAGTAGAGCGGCACGTCCGAGGCGAACGGCCGCGTGCCGCAGATCGGGTCGACCAGCCAGTACGGCGCGCCCAGGACCGGCGTGCCGCCACGCTCCTCGCCAACGATCGCGTGCGCCGGGAAGTCGCTCGCGAGCTCGGCGCGGATCGCGTCCTCGCACGCGACGTCGGCCGCCGTCACGAGGTCGATGCCCCCTTTGCTGGTGATCTCGGCGGCGCCGCGGCGCGAGTCGGCGATCTGCCGCGCGATGCCGGCGGCGCGGAGCGCGGTGCGGGTCTCGGGGCGCATGTGGCGTGCTCCTTAGCGCGCTGGCCGGAGGCGCGTCCATCGCGGTGATGCCTGCCACGCTCCGCCTGCGGAGCCGCAGCGGCGCCGCTGCAGTCGAGACGCTGCGCTCCCCTCCCCGTCATCGAGAAAACGTCGCTGGCACGCGGCCTCATGCGAGCCGGAATGCTTGCCGGACGCTGGCACGGAGCCTGCGAGGGAGGCTCCGCAAGGGAGGAAGACGAGGTATGACCGAAAGCTGTGGATCGCGAACGTGAGAAGGGCGGCGTACCCTTCCTTGTGAAGACCAATTCACAAGCTCCTCGGTTGGCGCCGAGGGGGAAGGAGTACGCCACCCGTGCTGAGAGTAGTCGAGCGAGGGAACGAGGACGAGGGGAATCGGCTGAGCCTGGAGGATCTTGCGCGCGAGGGCGCGCGCCGGATGCTGAGGGCCGCGCTGGAGGCGGAGGTGGCCGAGTACGTTGCGGCGCACAGCGGGGAGCGCGACGAGAGCGGTCTGGCGATGGTGGTCCGCAACGGCCGGGCGCGAGTGCGGACGATTGTGACGGGATCCGGGACGGTCGAGGTCGCGGCGCCGCGAGTGAACGACCGCCGCAAGGACAGCGACGGCGTGCGGCAGCGCTTCACGAGCAAGATCCTGCCGCCGTACATGCGGCGCTCGCCGAAGGTCGATGAGGTGCTGCCGATCCTGTACCTGCGCGGGCTGTCGACGGGAGACTTCCGCGAAGCGATTCCGGCGCTGCTCGGAGAGGACGCGGCAGGGCTCTCGGCGACGACGATCACGCGGCTGACGAGCCAGTGGGAGGCGGAGCACCGAGCCTTCCAGCAGCGCGATCTGTCGGATCGGGAGTACGTGTACGTGTGGTGCGACGGCATCCACGTGAACGTTCGGCTCGAAGACGATCGCGTGTGCTTGCTGATCATCCTGGGCGCACGCGCTGACGGGAGCAAGGAGCTGATCGCGGTCGAGGACGGCTATCGCGAGAGCAAGGAGAGCTGGGCGGCGGTCCTGCGCGGGCTGAAGAGACGCGGTCTTCGAGCGCCGGTGGTCGCGGTCGGCGATGGCGCGCTGGGCTTCTGGGCGGCGGTGCGCGACGTGTGGCCGGAGACGCGAGAGCAACGGTGCTGGGTCCATCGCCTGGCGAACGTGCTCGACAAGCTACCGAAGCGCTTGCAGGGACGCGCCAAGGAAGGACTGCACGAGATCATGGGCGCCGAGACACGCGCGGACGCCGAGCGCGCCGGGAAGGAGTTCGAGGCCGAGTACGGCACCAAGTACCCGAAGGCGATCGAGTCGCTGCGCCGCGACTGGGAGAAGCTGCTGACCTTCTTCGACTTTCCGGCGGAGCACTGGAAGCACCTGCGGACGAGCAACGTGGTCGAGTCGCCATTCGCGACCGTCCGCCTGCGGCAGCGGGTGACGAAGGGAGCTGGATCGCGAACGAAGGCAATCACGATGGCCTTCAAGCTCTTGGAGATGGCGCAGGCGCGGTGGCGACGGCTGGACGGCTCGCAGCTCCTCCCGCTCGTCGCTCACGGTGTCAAGTATCGCGACGGAGTTCGCGTGGAGAGCAAGGGAGAGCGCGCCGCCTGATCACGGCTGCCGATCCACAGGATTTGGCAATACCTCTCAACCCCAGGCAGGAGTTTACTCAAAAGCTGTTGACGTAAAGTCTGTAGACCCCTGCGCGGAGGAACTCAACCCTCGCCCGTGTGGGGGTCAAGAGGCTGTTCGGAGAGCGGGTACGCGAACTGCGGCGAGAGCGGGGATTCTCTCAGGAGGGTTTCGCCGACGAGTGCGGCTTGCATAGGACGTACATGAGCGGAATCGAGCGGGGATTGCGCAACGTCTCGATCGAGAACGTGGCGAGGATCGCCAAGGCGCTTCGCGTGCCGATCGGCCAGCTTTTCACCTGGGACGAGGGGCTCGAACCCACTACGAAAGACCTCAAGCCCGGCGCCCCGTCAGTTCGTCCCGCATCCGCCGCGACCGCGGGTCGCCGCACGCTACCGCGAAGAAAAAAGTAGTCTCATGTGGCCGGTGAGGCGTGGCTCCTCGGAGAGAGAGCTACCAGCGGCCAACCGTTGGCGAGGCGTTCGGGCGTGCGATGCGCGGGTAGTTGCGCAAACGGCTGTCCGGCGGCCCGCGCGGCAGGACAACCGTCCGTGGCGGATACCTAGCCTGCGTCCCCTCGGAGGAGCAGCGCGCCGCTGTTGCGGACGTCGAGGAAATTGGTCGGCTTGCCGAGAGTCGCCAGATCAAGATAAAGACGTCTCCCTGTGGCCGGGCCTCCACTGGATGAAACGTCGTTCCGCCCGCAGCTCGTTCTGCGCGACGTGGGCGACGGATGGTCACCATTGGCTATCTCACGCTTACGTGCTCCTCCGCGTTGCGCATGGTGGGCAGGAGCGAAATGGCTTCAAGGGCTACGTCGCGGCCGGCGTCTGACGTTTTGACGCGCGAGGGTGATGAAGCTCGGTGTCCGATGCCGTAGTCAGATAGAGGAATCAAATGGCATTCCTGTCGCGTCAGGAGTTGGTACGGCGGGGCCAGCTTCTTGAGAAGGTGATTGCGCATCGAGCCGCCGTCGCCCCATCAAAAAAGACGGTCTTCGTGTCGTACTCGTCCAAAGACGCCGGGGAGATCAACGGTGTAATCAGCTTTCTACGGGACTTTGGGGCCGACCCGTACATCGACAGTGGTGAGGATAGTCTGCCCAAAGTGACCTCGCCCGAGACGGCAGACGTACTTCGGCAGAGGATCGCCGAGTGTCCGAAATTCGTCGTGGTGGTGTCGGCGACTAGCCACTCGTCGCGCTGGATTCCGTGGGAGCTTGGGCTGGCGCACGGTGGAAAAGGTGTAGGGAACGTCGCAGTCCTGCCCATCAGCGATGCGGGGAAAGAGGAGCCCTGGGCAAACCAAGAATACCTAGGGCTGTATTGTCTGATTCGCAAAGGGGCGCTGAGGGGACATGATGAGCCGTTGTGGATTGTCCATGACCAAGCCAAGAACACAGCATCCACTTTGCAGCTCTGGCTAAACGTGAGCTGACGTCGGCGGAAATTGGGTGCATCTCAAGTTTCAACGCGCCACGGTTCGGCACGCACATGGTGTGTTGCGCGGATATAGACGGGCGGTCGCTGGCGAGATCGTCGCCGTCAAGTCGCGCCGGTTGGGAAACCTATTGTGAACGATGACACGCCGCACTCACATCCTGAGGAGTCTTGCATGGTGGCGGATCCCTTCAGCGGCTCGCTCGTTCTCAAGCTAGCAAATCCAATAATTAAGGCTGCCGCAGCTGGAATGTTCAAGCGCATCAAGCGCAAGGGGCAGGTGGGTAGAGCCATCACCGCGACGACAGCTGAGTTTCCCGGAATTGAGAACATCGATTACAGCCTAAGGAAGTGGTGCCAGGATCCAGCATTCGTCAAGTTGTTTGTTGGCGCGCGCGGTGGATCTCTAGTGGACGTCACTGCAGCACTGGTCGACTCGTTTCTGACGGTGACCGACTTCTACCTTGCCGAGGATACTAACGAAGTCGTCAGTACGATATTGGCAACATTCCTCACGAAGCTCTCGAGAGAGATTCTTGGTGACGATGGAGCGCTGTTTGTTCATGACCAACGCGAAGCGGAACGTTTTGAGGTAATTGAGGGGGCGGTAACCTCGGGACTCCGTGAGACCGCTCAAGAATTGGCGAGTTTGAGTCGGACAGTGGCGCAGCTGCAAAGCCAGCTATCGTCTGCACCGACCGTGGTCGCCGCGAGCGAAGTTCAGTATCATGCTATTCTGGATGAAACGCGAGTCCTATTGGATTCGGGCGACAGCGAGGCGGCGCGCGGCAAGCTTCAAGAGCTGCGCGCTCAGCTTGTCGGCGTAGGTGTGTCTGTAAATGTGCAGTTTCGACTGTCTCTGAATCTTGGGTGTTGTGAGGTCGAGCGCGGAGCCTACGCCGAGGCGGCGATCGAGTTTGATCGTGCGATCCAGTTGTGTCCGGATTCCTCGAAGGCTCTGGCAAATCGGGCATATGTCGCGGCGTTCTTGGAAGACTTCGTTGCGGCACGTGAATACCTTGACCGAGCGCGAAGTGCCGCGCCGGATGACGAGTATACTCGGGCGGTAACCGTTCTGCTGTTCGTGCGCGCGAAGGACTGGGAGTCACTAGAGCGAGTCTCGGCAGAACAACCCGAAGTGCTTGAAAGGCCCGACACCGGGGTGTTGATCGCGGAATCGTTGCTTGTCCGCGGCGACCATCCGCGCGCGCTTACGATACTGAAGGGGTTGGAGGCGGGGCATCCCGACGATCCACAGGTGTGTGTAATTCTGGCGCAGGCTCTGGTTGCGCCTTTGCGGACGGAGGTTGAAGGCCGTTCCGGAATGGCTGGGTTCAGTTTTGAGACGGCGGCGGAGCAGCTAAGGGCCGCAGAAACGCTGCTGACGCGCGCGATAGAGTGCGGCGGCGATCGTCTTCGGCCAGCGAGGCGGCGCATCACCGTTGTGATGCGGGCGGAGGTTCGAACGCTGCTCAACCTCGATCAAGCAGCATACGACGACTGCCAGGCAGTTCTGAGTGAGAACCCCGGCGATACTGCTGCAAACCGAGCCTTGGCTCTTCTCCACTTGCGTGCAGGACGAGCAGAGCGGGCTGTCGCGTGCCTGGAGGCTATCCCTGCAAGCGTTCGAGAGCCGTCGGTCTCGCTGATGCTCGCCACGGCGTATCTCGACGCAGAGGACTGGCAGGCGGCTGCTGCAGCCGCACGGCTAATCGTCGATAGCTCCGAAGATCAAGGTCTGTGGCTGGAGGCCGCAGACATCCTATTTCGGGTTCATGAGGCTCTTGGTGATCTAGTCGCGGCGAAGCAGTTTGAAGACGATATCGCCCACGCCAAGTTCCCTGCAGTCGCTCTGGTAGCGGCTGCGCGCCATCACGCGCGAACAGAGCGGAGGGGGTCGGCGGTCTCATTGCTTCAAGCGGCGTGTGATCAGTCTGTAGGAAAGCAACAGGAGGGTATAGCATTCGAGCTCGCATCGGCTTTGGGTGCAGATGGGCGCTTCGATGAAGCTCTGGCCATCTATCGTGCACGCGTCTCCCCGGAACACCTCACCCCAGAGGCTATCTTGTACGCGACGGCGGCGTTCAACGCAGGTAAGTTCCGCGAAGCGCTGGGCTTAGTGCGAAGATTGCGAGCCGATGGCGATGCCATCAGGAAGGTGTCGGAGATCGAGGCTCTCGTGCTGGAGTATATCGACGACGTCGAAGGGGCTGCGCAGCTTCGGGTCCGCCTCGCCGCTCTAGAACCGGACCGGCCGGTTCATGTCCTCAAGCTTACGGAATTGGAGATTCGGCGCGGGCGAGAAGACGCTGCCCGGCGCGTCATCGAGCGACTATCTGTCGAGGATGCTAAGGGCGACCCTGATGTGTTGCTAAAGATCGCGCAATTGCGTTCGTATCTCAGAATGCCGAACGTACTGGAGTTCGCGTACGCTGCACGTGATGTTGCGGTGAATCGCTCGGATATTCACTCGGCCTACATGTGGCTTGTTGTGAATCGCGGCGCCGAGGACTCAAATGGGCTAGATATTGATGCCTCTGATGTAGATACGGTGGTTGTTCTGAAAAGGGAGAATGAGATCAGGCGATTCCATCTCGTGCGAGATTGTGGCGCAGGTGGCGACCTTCGGCGTGGCGACGTGGAAATAGATTCAGACCTTGGAAAATGCCTGATGGGTAGGGCTAAGGGCGACATCGTTACCATACGCGAGGGCGCGTTGGATGAGCGATCATACGAAGTCGTGGACGTGCTCAGCAAATACGTCGCTGCGTGCCATGAGACGGTCGAGAACTTCGCGACGTGGTTTCCTGGGGATCGAGCGTTGGCGGCGATCGAGTTTCGCGACAATGATTACTCGAAGTTGTTTGTGCAGCTCGACGAATCGAATCGTCACACCGAGGTAGTGACGCAAACGTATATTGCTAGAAGGCTGCCCCTGGAGATGGTGGCTAAGGCATTGGGAATGTCGAGGCTACGCGTGTTGGAGGCGTTCATGTCTCCAGACGGCCCTGGTCTATTGGTGGAAAACGGACTTCCCGGCGAACGTGACAGAGCGAGGGCTGTCCTCGAAACGTCGAGCGGTGTTGTTCTCGACTTGACAGGCGCGGCTGTGATTAGGGCGCTTGGGCTGTGGGAGCCTCTTCGGCGGAGATTTCCTGATCTCATCGTTCCGCAGGCTGTGGTCGACGAACTATCAGAGATTCTTCGTCGGGACTTCTCTCAGGCGCGACCCGCAATGATGCTAGGAAAGTCGCCCGATGGATATGTGAAGGCGGCTGTTGACGAAGCGCGATATGCCGATGCGGAACGTGCTACGCGTGATCTGCGGGAGGCATTGTTGAACGAGGCCCGAACCGTGGCAATTCCGCGCGCTCTTGACGAGCCGAAGGACGAATTTATGGGGGTGATCGAAGTCGTCGGAAAGTCGACGGTTGCGGTGGCGTTGGCGAGTGTCGAGTGTGGGTATCCAATTTATGCGGATGATATTGGCCTTCGAATGCTGGCAAAGGAGCGATGGGGAGTAGAGGGAGTATCGACGCAGGGTATCCTTGAGGAGTTGCGGCGAACGCAGGAAATCGATGACAACATATTTTTCAGAGCGATGGAGGGTCTCGTTGCGGGGCATCACGAGTTCGTCGGGGTGACGCCCGAGTTTGCCGTGTGGGTTCTCAAGACCGAGACGGAGGGCGCCCTGGACAGATTCAAGCTGGTGCTGGCGCGGTTGGCTGGCGGTAGGAGCGACGATGCCTCAGCGATCGGGTGTGCGGCGGGGATCATCAAAGGCCTCTGGTTGGAGCGCGATCTCGCTTCGAAGAGGCGCGACGCGATCGGGGCGGTTCTTCAGGCTTTGAGTCAGGGGCGAGATCGCGACGCTGTGCTCGGCAGCGTGATGGATGCATTGCGGGTTGCGTGCGTCCTCGTTCCGGAGTCGCTGAAGGCGATAGGCGCCGAAGTGTCCTGGTGGCGAGAGAACTGCTCGTGAGGTGTGGCACGTACGAGGCGATGGCGGTCGGCACCACGATGGTCGCGGGGCCCACCTGAGGCCATCGGCCAATGACATTCCCTAAGGTCCCCCTGGGGGCAGTGGCGGTGGCAGTTGCAGGTTGAGATCCATTGAAGAGCCGAGAAGGTGGTAGAAGCCAGAACGTCGCGTAGTACGAAGAAGCGAGCGTGGTTGGGCTCTACCCATAGTCACGGCGTGTCCTCAGAGCAGGTGTTGAACCCACTCTTAATCAGCGGGTCCTCGGTTCGATCCCGGGGCGGCCCAGTTTCAAACCCCGTGCGGCGGCGGCGCTTTCTCGACAGGGGCGCAGTCGCGCCTCCGGGTTCGACAGCAGGGGCGACAGCCACGGTCGTCGCAAGCCCTGCTCTCGTGGGTGGCGTCGATCGCCACGCACGTCGATCCGCTCGCCGTCGGAGGATGCGCCGACCTCTGGTGGCGTGAAGCGAGCGGCACGCGCGATCTGGCCTGCGCCGACTCACGGACGATCGTCGCGCTGCGGGCTCAGCGAGTGTCCGCGCACTCCTGCGCGGGTCGCGACGGGTCGCGCTCACCGCCGCGCAGCCACGCGTCGTGTGGCCAGGTGAATGCAACAGTTGTTGCATCGAGGATTCATCCGTTCTATCCCGCGTGCCGATGGCCGCGGAGACCCCGCCGAATCCGTGGATCGTCCTGATCCACCAGCTCCCGCCGAAGCCGCCCTACCTGCGCGTCAAGGTCTGGCGGCGCCTTCAGGCGGTCGGCTCGGTGCCGATCAAGAACTCGGTCTACGTCCTGCCGAACACCGAGTCGGCGCGCGAGGACTTCGAGTGGATCCTGCGCGAGATCCAGCAGGAGGGAGGCGAGGCCTCGCTGTGCGAGGCGCGGCTGGTCGACGGTCTCACCGACGACGAGGTGCGGCGGTCGTTCCTGACCGCTCGGGAGAACGACTACCGTGAGCTCGGCGTCGAGGTGCGCGCGTTCGCGCGCGACACGCTGCCGCGACGTGGTGCCGGTCTGACGCCGGAGCGTCGCGCACAGCTCGAGGGCGGCGTCGGCCGGTTCGGGAAGCGGCTCGGCGAGATCGGCGCGATCGACTTCTTCGGCGCGCCCGGCCGCGAGGCCGTCGAAGGACTCCTCCACGACATGGAGCAGCGCCTCGCTCCCGATCGCGACCTCGGCGCCGCTGCGAAGGCGTCCCGGCGTCGCGAGGACGTCCAGGGACGCGTCTGGGTCACGCGCAGCGGCGTGCACGTCGATCGGATGGCGTGCGCGTGGTTGATCCGGCGCTTCGTCGACCCGGGCGCGACGTTCAAGTTCGTGCCGAGTCGCGGCTACGAGCCGGCTTCGGCGGAGCTGCGCTTCGACATGTTCGACGCCGAGTTCACCCACCGCGGCGATCTCTGCACCTTCGAGGTGCTGCTGCAGGACTTCGACGTGCGCGACGCGGCGCTCGGCGCGATCGCCGAGATCGTACACGACATCGACCTCAAGGAGACGAAGTTCGCGCGCCCGGAGACGGCGGGCGTCGATCACCTCGTCGCCGGCATCGCCTGGAGCAACGCCGAGGACGACGATCGCATCACCCAGGCGACGGCCGTCCTCGATGCGCTGTACGCCTACTTCAGGAAGAGGAAATCATGACCGCTTCACCCGAGAGCGTCGCCAGCGCCGAGCCCGAGGCGGCGGCCGCGATCGTGCCGCACTCGCTGGCCGAGCTCGTCCGTTACTTCCTCCATCTCGGGAGCTTCGGATTCGGCGGGCCCGTCGCGCTGGTCGGGTACATGCAGCGGGATCTGGTCGAGCGCCGGCGGTGGTTCTCGAAGGCGGACTTCCTCGAGGGGCTCGCGCTGGCGCAGCTCGCACCGGGCCCGCTCGCAGCACAGCTCGCGATCTATCTCGGCTGGCTGAAGAGCGGCACCTTCGGCGCGACGCTCGTCGCGGCGGCCTTCGTCCTGCCGTCGTTCGTGATGGTCCTGGCGCTGTCCGCCGTCTATCTGCGCTACGGCGGCCTGAGCTGGATGCAGGGCGCCTTCTACGGCATCGGCGCCGCGGTGATCGCGATCATCGGTCGTAGCGCGTGGAAGCTGACGCGAACGTCGCTCGGCAAGGACGCGCTCGCCTGGACGATCTTCGTCGTGAGCGGGCTCATCACGGCGTGGACCGAGTCGGAGATCGTGTGGGTATTCCTGCTCGCGGGCGTCCTGTCGATGGTCTGGCGCGGTGTCGGTCCAGCGGCCGGATCGGCGACCGCGCTGCTGCCGTGGGCGTGGCTGTCGAGCGGCCTGAACGGTCCGGCTCCCGACGCGCTGCTGTGGAAGATCGGCCTCTACTTCGCCGAGGCGGGCGCGTTCGTCTTCGGCAGCGGCCTCGCGATCGTGCCCTTCCTGCACGGCGGCGTGGTCAACGACTTCCAGTGGCTGACGGAGCGGCAGTTCCTCGACGCGGTGGCGGTCGCGATGATCACGCCCGGGCCGGTCGTGATCACGGTCGCGTTCATCGGCTACCTGGTCGCCGGTCCGCTCGGCGCGACGTCGGCCGCGATCGGCGTGTTCCTGCCGTGCTACCTCTTCGTGGTCATCCCGGCGACGTACTTCCGGCGCTCCGTCAATCACCCACAGGTGCGCGCCTTCGTCGACGGCGTGACCGCTGCCGCGACCGGAGCGATCGCCGGTGCCGCGTTCGTGCTCGGCAAGCGCGCGATCATCGACCTGCCGACGGCGGTGATCGGCATCGTGACCTGCCTCGTGCTGATCTACGGAAGGTCGATCCCCGAGCCGCTGGTGATCATCGCCGCGGGAATCGTCGGGCTGCTGCTCACGGCGCTCGGCGTCGCCTGAGCCGCACGTGTTGGACGCTCGGACGTCCGATCCCCGGTTGCCCATCCGGTCACGACGCAGCCGAGCGCGGGGCGAGGCTTGGTCGCGCGATGCGCGCCGCATCCTCATCGTGCGCGCGCTGCGTGGATTCGCCGACGGCCTCGTGAGCATCCTGCTCGCGAGCTACCTGCTGCGGCTCGGGTTCAGCACGCTCGAGGTGAGCGTGCTCGTGGCCGGCACGCTGCTCGGCTCGGCCGCGCTCACGATCGCGGTCGGCCTCAACGCGCACCGGCTCGAGCGGCGAGCGCTGCTCCTGCTCGCGTGCGTGCTGATGCTGCTCACCGGAGCCGGCTTCATCGTGCTGACCGGCTTCTGGCCGCTGCTGCTCGTGGCGGTGGTCGGCACGCTCAACCCGTCGGCGGGCGACGTCAGCGTGTTCCTTCCGACCGAGCAGGCGGCGCTCGCCGAAGCGACGCCGGAGGCGCGGCGGACGCAGCTCTTCGCCTGGTACAACGTCGCCGGGAACGTC
>JAJNQF010000301.1 GCA_021154945.1 Sphingomonas sp. | reverse complement strand
TACTGCAACCTTTCCTATTGGGCCCCGGCCTTCGCCGGGGTGGCATTCCTTGCGATCTTCTACTTCCGCTCCCCCGCCGTCTCAGCCCTCACGGACTTGAACTCCGAACCGTTGCGCCATTCCGGCCACAAGCGGCTGTTCGCCAGCTTCGTGCCGATCGTCTGGAACAGGTCCACATCCTGCGCCGCGCCGCGCAGATCCCAGTCCGCGCTCCAAGCGTCGCAGGTCTGGTGATAGCATTTCATATAGCCGTCGAGCCAAGCCTGCCCTGCAGTCCGGCCACCGTTGACCAGGTCGGGTGCGCCGCTGATCGCCATCAGCAGCAGTGTCGGCACGCCGCGTCGCGCGACCGAGAAATGGTCGGCGCGGTAGAACAGCCCGCGTTCGGGCAGGGCTTCGGGGGTTACGACGCGGCCTTGCGCCGTCGCCGCGTCACCCAGCATGTCCTCGAGGCTGTTCTGCCCTGCACCGACCAGCATGACGTCCTTCGCGGGGCCTGCGGTCTGGAGGATGTCGAGCGTCAGATTGGCGACCGTCTTCGCCGCCGGATAGACCGGGTTCACCGCGTAGGTCTCCGAGCCGAGCAGCCCGCGCTCCTCGCCGCTCCACAGCGCAAAGACGAGGCTGCGGTCGGTGCGGGGGGCCTTGGCGAATTTGCGCGCGAGTTCGAGCACGCCGGCCACGCCGAGCCCGTCATCGTTCGCGCCGGGGCGGATCGTGCGGCCCTGCGCGTCGGGCGCGCCGATCCCGTAGGCGTCCCAGTGCGCGCCGAACATCACGACCTCGTCGGGATGCGTCTTGCCCGGCAGTTTCGCCAGCACGTTCTGGCTTACGGCGGTGTCGTGCTGCACCGGCAGGTCGGTGGTGAACGCCTGCTTCAGCGCGACCGGGCGGAAGTCGCTCCGCCGCGCGGCCTTGCGCATCTCTGCCAGATCAAGGCCCGAGGCAGCGAACAACCGAGTCGCCGCACCACCTTCCAGCCAGCCTTGGAGCATCACCCGCGACTCGGGATCTTTCCGCACGATATCGTAATTCTCGCCAGCTGGGGCGGTGACGGTGTTCCAGCCATAGCCCGCGCCCGGCGTGTCGTGGACGATCAGCGCCGCGACCGCCCCTCGCCTTGCCGCCTCCTCGTACTTGTACGTCCAGCGGCCGTAATAAGTCATCCGCCGGTCGCCGAACCTGCCCTTCGCATCGTCGCCCGCGACCGCTTCGAAATCGGGGTCGTTGACGAGGAACACCGCGACCTTGCCCTTGAGATCGAGGCCCTTGAAGTCGTCCCAGCCGCGCTCGGGCGCGCTGACGCCGTAGCCGACGAACACCATCGGCGCGTTGGCGATCGCGACGCGATCGACGCCGCGCACGGTGCTCAGATAGACGTCACGCCCCTGCGCCAGCGTCGTATCGCCAGCACGGACGGTGCCCGAGCCCATGCGCGTGTGGACGAGCGGCACAGGCTGCGTCCAGCTGCCGTTCGGCCCACCGGGCTGCGCCTTCATCGCCTTGAACTGCGCGATCAGCCAGGCGATCGTCTTGGTCTCGCCCGGCGTGCCGGGAGCACGGCCCTCGAACGCGTCAGACGCTAGTGTCTTTACGTCCGCGGACAATCGCTCGGGCGAGACCTGCGCCACGGCAGGGGACGCAGCCAACAGCGCCGCGGCGGGAAGGAAGCGAAACGCGCTCATGCCCGACCACCCGACGGCACGACCTGGAACGTCTTCGCGGCGGGCACGCTGTTCGCCTGATACGCGATCGCCAGCGCCCAGCAGGCAAGCACCGCCATCAATGCCCAGGTCGCCAGCGCACCACCGGCCCGCGGCACGCTCGACGTCGCCCGGTCCATGCCGAACGCGTGCGCCACGCGGGCGATCACGAACACGACGCCCGCGATCCACAGCCACATCGTCGATCCGCCGGCGAGTTCGATCAGCCCCAGCAGGATCAGGATGAACGGCGCATATTCGGTGAAGTTCGCATGCGCGCGCATCCGCCCCTGCAACAGCGCATTGCCGTTATCGCCCAGCAGCACCTTGTCCTTCACCCGGATCGGCACGATTCGGAAGGCGAGCCACAGATTGACGACGGCCGCAGCCGCTGCGATCGTCAGTGTCACGGGTAATATCACGGCGTTGCCCCTCGTTGGATGTCGGCCGGGGTCCTGCCACTGGTGACCAATGGTTGCAACGCGGGACGAAATCGCTATAGCGCCACGCTTCGCGAGCGTCAGGCCGCATGGGTTGCTTCAGGCGGCCGGCATTCATGTCGGTTGCCGAGTTCCGTGTCCGGGCGTACTCAGAGCCCCGACCTTTAGATTGAACAAGGTGCCGAAATGGCCGTCCCCAAAAGAAAAACCTCGCCCTCCAAGCGCGGCATGCGCCGTGGCCACGACTCGCTCACGATCGCGTCGTTCCAGGAATGCCCGAACTGCGGCGAACTGAAGCGCCCGCACAACCTCTGCGGCTCGTGCGGCCATTACAATGGTCGTGAAATCCTCTCGGTCGAGGGTTGAGGTCGCAAGCCTCTAACTTGAACGAAGGATAGCGAATGCCCGACAGCGGCTGGATCGCGGTCGATGCGATGGGTGGCGATGACGGGCTGGCAGTGATGCTCGCCGGTGTCGCTCTCGCACGTCATCAATTCGAGGGCATGCGCTTCCTGCTGGTCGGCGACGAAGCTGCGATTCGCGAGGGGCTCAAGGCTCATCCGAACCTGTCGCAGCATTCGGAGATCGTCCACGCGCCGGAAGTCGTCGGGTCGAGCGAAAAGCCGACCCAGGCGATTCGCCGCGCCAAGAAGACCTCGATGGGCATCGCGATCGACCTGGTGAAACAGGGTCGCGCCGCCGCCGCAGTGTCGTCGGGCAATACCGGCGCGCTGATGGCGATGGCGAAGCTGTCGTTGCGGATGCTGCCCGGGATCGACCGACCGGCACTCGCGGCGCGTCTGCCGACGCTCGGCGATACCGACATGGTCATGCTCGACCTCGGCGCGAACACCGAGTGCGACGCACGCAACCTCGTTCAGTTCGCGATCATGGGCGCCGCCTATGCGCGCACCGCACTCGACATCCCGCATCCTCGTGTGGCACTGCTGAACATCGGCAGCGAAGACATGAAGGGCACGGACGAGATCCGCGATGCGGCCGCGCAATTGCGGGCGACGCCAGCGGTCGACATGCAGTTCAACGGCTTCATCGAGGGCGACCGACTGTCGCGCGGCGAAGTCGACGTGGTCGTGTGCGACGGCTTCTCCGGAAACATCGCGCTGAAGACCGCCGAGGGCACTGCGCGATTCGTCGCCGACCTGCTCAAGCGCGCCTTCCGCAGCTCGGTCCGCTCGAAGCTCGGCTTCCTGATTTCGCGGCCAGCAACCGAATTGCTGCGCGATCACCTCGATCCCAACAATCACAACGGCGCGGTCTTTCTCGGGCTCAACGGCATCGTCGTGAAGAGCCACGGCGGTGCGACCGATCGCGGCGTCGCGACCGCGATCGGCAATGCCGCCAAGATGGTCCGCAACGATCTGATCCGGCGCATCGCCGACGATCTCGGCAGCGTGGAGAAGGCGGCATGATCCGTTCGGTCGTCATCGGCACGGGTTCGGCCCTGCCCGCGCGTCGCGTGTCCAACGCCGAACTCGCGGAACAGGTCGACACCAGCGACGAGTGGATCGTCGAGCGCACCGGCATCCGCTTCCGCCACATTGCCGGCGAAGGCGAGACGACCGGGACTCTGGCCGCCGACGCGTGCCGCGCTGCTTTGACCGCCGCCGGCATCGAGGCGCAGGACATCGACCTGATCGTGCTCGCGACCGCGACACCCGACCAGACCTTCCCCGCCAGCGCCACCAAGGTGCAGGCGATGCTCGGTATCAACGACTGTGTCGCGTTCGACGTCGCCGCGGTCTGTTCGGGCTTCCTGTACGCGGTGCAGGTGGTCGACAGCATGATCCGCAGCGGCGTCGCCAAGCGCGCGCTGGTGATCGGCGCTGAGACGTTCAGCCGCATCCTCGACTGGGAAGACCGCACGACGTGCGTGCTGTTCGGTGACGGCGCCGGGGCGGTCGTGCTGTCGGCGCAGGACGTCGACGACGATCAGGGCATCCTGGCGA
>JAJNQF010000290.1 GCA_021154945.1 Sphingomonas sp. | reverse complement strand
AAAGGTGGAAGTAACGGCGGACATGCCTTCGTTATATGCCGCTCCCAATTGGGCCCCGGCCTCCGCCGGGGTGGTGGTACTGCGCCCGAAACGCAGTGCCTCAGTTAGAGATAGTCGGAAACGCGGCCCTGAACGCAGCCACCTTCGGCTTGTCCCACATCACGATGTACGGATGCGTCGGGTTCCGGTCGTAGAAATTCTGATGATACGCCTCGGCCGGATAGAACGTCCCCGTCTCCAGCTTCGTCACGATCGGCCCGGAGAACGCGCGCGTCGCGCCGAGTTGCGCGATGTAGGCGCGCGCCACCTGAGCCTGCGCCGGCGACTGCGGGAAAATCGCCGAGCGATAGCTGGGGCCGCTGTCCGGGCCCTGACGATTCAAGGTCGTCGGATCATGCGCGATCGAGAAATACACGCGGAGCAGCGTCCCGTAGCTGACGATGCGCGGGTCGTAGGCAATCTTGATCGCCTCGGCATGACGAGTCGTCTCGGCCGACACCTGATCGTAGGTCGCGGTCGCCTTGGTCCCGCCGGCATAACCGGTCGTCACGGCCTTCACGCCCTTCACATGCTCGAACACCGCCTCCATCGTCCAGAAGCAACCGCCAGCAAGCACCGCGGTCTGGATACCGGGTGTCGCGGGAAGGTCTGTCTTGACGGCGGGGATGACGACGGCGCGGGCGCCCTGCGCGGTGCCGGTGGACATGAACGCACCGGCGATACCGACAGCGGCGAGCGTGGCGAGGATCGGCTTTTTCATGTGTATATACATGGGGTTGCCGCGATCATTCGCCAAGACGCGCGTAAGATTAGCGCGTGGCGGGCGCGCTGTGTTCGAAATGGCTGGCGAAGGTCTGGCGCGCCTCGGCGGGCTGAAGCGCGAGCAAGCCGATCGCACCCAGCACGAAACCGCCGCTAAACTGCCAGAAGAAACTCGACTTTACGATACTGCGCATGATGCGATCCCAATGAAACCAAGTGACGACACCGACCGGGTGGGTTGGTGTCAGCTACGTACCGGCATGTCGTAGAGATGCCGGCCAACCACAATGTCGTTTTTAGAAACTCTCGATTAACGCGCCGTGGCCGATGCGTTCATCGTGCAGCAGGAATCCCCCAGCAGGATTGCCAGGAGATGTCGCCGTGTGTCTCGAATGTTGCCCGAACCTTACGATCCTCCCCGCAAGGGGGAGGTGTCACTGAAGGTGACGGAGGGGGAGGACACGGGGCAGCGGTTACCCTTACCGCCCCCTCCGTCGCTTCGCGCCACCTCCCCCTGGCGGGGGAGGATCAAGTAGTTACTTCAGCGCGGCGCAGGCCGTCTGGATTCGCGTGCACGCCTCGCGGAGCAGCGCGTCCGACGTCGCATAGCTGATCCTGAACGCCGGCGAGAGACCGAACGCGGCGCCCTGCACCACCGCCACCTTGGCGTCGTCGAGCAGATAGCCGACCATCGCCTCGTCGGTGTCGATCAGGCGGCCGTTCGGCGTCGTCTTGCCGATCAGCTCGGCGAACGACGGGTACACGTAGAACGCACCCTCCGGCGTCGGGCAGTGCATGCCGTCGATCTCGTTGAGCATCGCCACGACCAGATCGCGACGGCCCTGGAACGCGGTGTTGCGCTCGGCGAGGAACGACTGGTCGCCGTTCAGCGCCGCCACCGCCGCCGCCTGCGCGATCGAGCACGGGTTCGAGGTCGACTGCGACTGGAGCTTGGCCATCGCCTTGATCAGCCACGCTGCGCCGCCCGCATAGCCGATCCGCCAGCCGGTCATGGCATAGGCCTTCGAGCAGCCGTTGACGGTCAGCGTGCGCTCGAACAGCTCGGGGCAGGCCTCGGCGATCGTCGCGAACTTGAAGCCGTCATAGACGATGTGCTCGTACATATCGTCGGCGAAGATCCAGACGTGCGGGTGCTTCGCGAGCACCGCGCCGAGCGCCTTCAGCTCGTCGATCGTGTAGCCGGCCCCGGTCGGGTTCGACGGCGAGTTGAGGATCACCCATTTGGTCTTCGGCGTGATCGCCACATCGAGCGCGGCGGGATCGAGCTTGTAGCCGACCTCGGGACCCGCCTTGACGATCACCGGCACGCCGCCCGCGAACTGCACGACGTCGGGATAGCTGACCCAGTACGGTGCGGGGATGACGACCTCGTCGCCCGGATCGATCGTCGCGACCATCGCGTTGAACAAAGTGTGCTTGCCGCCGACGTTCACGCTGATCTGGTCGGTGGTGTAGGTGAGATTGTTGTCGCGCGCGAACTTGGCGGCGATCGCCTGCTTCAGTTCGATCGTGCCGTCAACGTTGGTGTATTTGGTCTTGCCGTCGCGGATCGCCTGGATCGCGGCTTCCTTCACGAAATCCGGCGTGTCGAAATCGGGTTCGCCGGCACCCAGGCCGATCACGTCGACGCCTGCGCGCTTCAGTTCGAGAACGCGCGACGTGATCGCGAGCGTCGGCGAGGGGCTGATGCGGCCGAGCGCGGCGGATGCGTGCATGGTGTAACCTTTGCGGTTGTCCGCAGTACGCCTGCGGAATTCGCGGGCGCTATACGCTCCGCTTGGCCGAATTCGCAACCGTAACGATCGCCGGAATGAGGCCACGAACTGCATTTCCGATGAAGAAACCATTGGCGAGGTCGGCCCGGGTCACCGGTGCCTCGATCGCGCGACCCGATTCGAGCAGTTCGGCGCGGAGGATGCCGGGAAGCAGGCCCGAAAACTGACTGGGCCGTAGCGGCGGCGTCATGAGGGTCGCGCCTCGCCTCACGAATAATGACGTAAAGCTGCCTTCGGTGAGGAAACCGTCGGCATCCTCGAACACGACCTCAAACGTCCCCGCCGCCTTGCGCGCATCGTCGTAGAAGGCACGCGCGGACGTCTTGTGGCGGAGGCGGAAGTCGGTGCCGGGCACGGGCAGCGGCACGATCGCGACGGTGGCCTGCGCGGGCGACTGTGGGAGCGGTGCCGCCTCGATGGCGATCGCGCCCGAGGGGCTGAGCAACAGACGGATGCGACGGGGCCCGCGCAACCGGAAGGTCGCCGCCTGGAGTTCGTTGCGTGCGGTGTGGCGGTCGAAGGTGAACCCAAGGGCCTGGGCGCTCGCCTTCATCCGCGCGAGATGCGCTTCGAGGCGGAGGAGCCCGTCGTCGGGATCGAACGCCATCGTCTCGATCAGGTCGAAGCGGCGTTGGCCGGCGGTGACGAACGCGCCTTTCGCATGGCATTCGTCCCATTCCGCATCCGCCGCACTGTCGGCGACGATCCCCGAGCCGAGGCTCATCGTCGCCGTGTCATCGCGGACCGCCAGCGTCCGGATCGCGACGTTGAAGATCGCGTCGCCGTTCGCGTCGAACCGGCCGATCGAACCGGTGTAGATGCCGCGAGTGCGCGCGTGCTCGACCTCGGCGATGACCTCCATCGCACGCTGCTTCGGCGCGCCGGTGATCGATCCACAGGGGAACAGCGCGGTCAGCACGTCGACCGCGTCGCAGTCGGCTCTGAGCGTCGCGGTGACGGTCGAGGTCATCTGGTGGACGGTCGGATAGGTCTCGACGGTGAACAGGTCGGGGACCGCGACGTGGGTGGCGACACGCGACAGGTCGTTGCGCATCAGGTCTACGATCATGAGGTTTTCGGCGCGTTGCTTGGGGTCGGCGGCGAGGGCATCGGCGAGTGCGCGATCGGCTTCGGGCGTGTCGCCTCGTTGCGCGGTGCCCTTCATCGGGCGGCAGGTGAGCGTGTCGCCGTCGAGCGCGAAGAAGAGTTCGGGCGACAGCGACAGGAAGCGCGTCTCGCCCGTGTCGATCAGCGCGCCATATCCTGCCTTGGCCTGCTGCCGCAGCCGGGCGTAGAGCGCGAGCGGGTCGCCGACGAACGGCACGCTGGCGGCGAAGGTGAGGTTCGCCTGATAAATGTCGCCCGCCGCGATCAGGTCGAGCACGCGTGTCAGGCTCGCGTCATAGGTCTCGCGGTCGATCAAGGGCTCGGGTGCACCGGTCCACGCGCCGGCGGGGGCGGGGAGCAGCGCGGCGACGTCTTCGGGCGCTATCGTTCGGTACTCGGCGAACAGGCCGAACCAGAGCAGCGGCCCTTCGGCGCGGACGTCGACCGGCTTGGAGGAAAGTGCGGCACCGGCTTCGTAGGTGAGGTATCCGGCGGCGTGCAGCCCTTCCGCACGGGCGTCGCGAAGGGCATCGAGCGCCGGGCGCACCTCGGCGAGCGTATCGGCGCGGACGATCCGGACGGGGTCGCGGTACAATCGCGCCGGAGCGCCCCCCTCACGAGCATCATCGAGCAAAACGAAGGGCGCAGTCCACATCGCCTTCCCTGTTGCACGGGCGATGGGGTACACCGCAAGCGGCGATTGCTCCAACCGATGCGCTATCCTATTTCGGGGCCATGACAAATCCAGCCACTCCGCCCCTGCGCGCCGCGATCGTGCCGGTCACGCCGATCCAGCAGAACTGCACGATCCTCTGGTGCACGACGACGATGAAGGCCGCGGTGATCGATCCCGGCGGCGACCTGCCGCGGATCATGGCGGCGGTCGAACAGGCGGGGGTCACGGTCGAGAAGATCCTGCTGACGCATGGGCATATCGACCATGCCGGCGGCGCGAAGCGGCTGTCGAACGATCTCGGCGTGCCGATCGAGGGCCCGCACGAGGCGGATCGTTTCTGGTTGCAGCGGCTTGATCAGGATGGGCCGAAATATGGGATTTCCGGCGTGAATTTCGAACCGGACCGGTGGCTGGTGGAGGGCGATACGGTCTCGGTCGGCGATCTGGTGCTCGATGTGTACGAGACGCCGGGGCATACCGAGGGGCATGTGATCTTCCATCACGCGCCGTCGAAGTTCGCACAGGTTGGGGACGTGTTGTTCCAGGGTTCGGTCGGGCGTTCGGACATGCCTGGGGGGAATCATCAGGTGCTGGTGAAGTCGATCGTCGAGAAGCTCTGGCCGCTCGGGAGCGATACGAGCTTCATTCCGGGGCATGGGCCGGCGAGCACGTTCGCGCATGAGCGGGCGACGAATATGTTCGTGAGCGATCGGGCGTTGGCGGCGTAACGTCCGCTCGCGGCCCCACCTGTTCCCCCGCGAACCTTCCTGTTCCCTCGCGAACGCGGGGGTCCAGG
>JAJNQF010000485.1 GCA_021154945.1 Sphingomonas sp. | reverse complement strand
TGTAGTCGAGATCGTACGACCGGCGGCAGCAATTGCCGAAGCCGCTCGCCGAATAGCCGGGGACGCCGTTCTGCGTGACCGGCACGCCCGCAGCGGTGCGGATGTCGACCAGTTCCGAACGGCCGTCGTCGGCGACGGTCTGGACGAACGAGTTCCACAGCCAGTCGGTCTTGATGTCCTGGCGCGAGGCATAGAAGCCGCCGGTGATCGCCAGCGTGCCCGAACCGAGCGGGACGGACCCGTTGAGGCGGATGTCGTTGGTGATGTTGTTGAGGCTCTTCAGGTCGACGTCGAACAGCACGATATTCGCGAGCAGGCCGTTGCCGTTGAGCGACGCCGGGTTGGTGATCCGCTGGCCGTTCTGCGATCCGCTGGCGTAGAACAGCTGTGCGCCGGCGCCACCGAGGCCGTTGGCGATCGTCTGCGCGGAGTCGACAGCAGACGGGAAGGGCGAGGTGAAGCCGCCCGAGATGTCCGAATAGCGGAACCGCTCGACGATGTTCCAGCCGTCGGCGACCGGGATCTGCGTCTCGAGGCCCGCCGAATAGACGACGGGATGCTGGCCGTCGCGGATCGAGCGCGTGACGAGCTTGTTGTCGCCGTCGAGCGTCTGCACGGTGCGGATGTTGCCGCTGTGCAGCGTGCCGTTGTTGATCGAGAAATTGGTGATGTTGCTGTAGGTCGGGTCGCTGTTCGTGCCGCTCACCTGCACCGGGTTCGGGAGATAGCCGATCGCGCGATCGTCGAGATACTTGCCGTACAGCCTGACATAGCCGCCATTGCCGAACGACTTGGTGATGTTCGCCTTGAACTGGCCGCCCTTCACGCCGTCATAGCCGACCTGCCGCTGGCCGTCGCCGATCCGGTAGAAACCGCCGAAATGATAGGTCAGCGTGTCGGACAGCTTGCCGCCCTGGTCGAAATCGACGCGGAATTCGCGGTAGTCGAGCCCGCTGGTCAGCTGGAACGCGCCGCCTTCCTGCCCGCCGGTCTTCGAGATGAAGTTGATGACGCCGCCGGGCGAGTTCGACGCGAAGGTCGAGGCGGAACCGCCGCGGACCGACTCGATCGTCCGCACGTTGAAATCGGCGCGCAGGAAGATGTCGGCGTTGCCGAAGGTGATGTCGCCGAATTCGAGGATCGGCAGGCCGTCTTCCTGCAACTGGAGGAACTTCGACCCGCCCGATGCGACCGGCAGGCCGCGGACCGAGATGTTCGCGTTGCCGTCGCCGCCCGAGGCCTCGACGCGGATGCCGGGCAGGTTGCGGAGAAGCTCGCCCGACGTGCGCGGTGCGAGCTGGATCAGCGCGTCCGAATTGATCGAGCTGGTGGTGATCGACGTGTTGAGCCGGTTGGTGCCGCGCGCGACCGCGGTCACGACGATGTCG
The DNA here is from genome assembly GCA_021154945.1 of Sphingomonas sp. Taxonomy (GTDB): domain Bacteria; phylum Pseudomonadota; class Alphaproteobacteria; order Sphingomonadales; family Sphingomonadaceae; genus Sphingomonas. Next base: position 12,386 of record JAJNQF010000485.1, on the reverse strand, counting down.
TCCTGCGGTGCGTCGACGGGAGCGGGGGCCGCAGCCGGGTCGACCTGTGGATCGGCGGTCTGCGCCGAGGCCATGGTTGTGAACGAAGCGGCGGCGATGCCAGCCAGCAAAACGTGACATACTTTCATGCGATCCTCCCTGCGGGCCGGCTTTCTGTGAAGCCAAGGATCGCCTCCTACTATTCTTGCAATCGATTGCAATAGCATTTCACAATCGATTGCAGGATTCATCCGGACTGTCGCGTAATAAGCACGGGTGGCACGATCGCGGACTCGGCCGGCTCCCCGGCGATCCGCTTCAGCAGGCGGTCGACCATCAGTTCGGCACCGATCGCCAGGTCCTGGCGGATCGTCGTCAGCGACGGTGAGGTATGCGCGGCAAGCGTCACGTCGTCATAGCCAACCACCGCGGTCGTGCCCGGAATGTCGATCCCGGCCTCGGCCAGCGCGCGCAGCACGCTCATCGCCGCGACGTCCGATGCCGCGAAGATCGCATCGGGAGCGGCGCCGCGCGCAAGATGCTCCGCCACCGCGGCATGAACCGCTTCGGGCATCATCGGCGTCGCCAGTATGTCGTGCGCAACGCCTGCGTCGCGCGCCGCCGCCGCGAACCCGGCCAGCCGGTCCGCGAATTCGGGCGGGGCAGGGTCGCCGACGAACAGGAGTTGCCGCCGGCCCTGCGCGATCAGGTGCTCCGCCGCCATCCGACCGCCCGCGACATTGTCCGATCCGATCGTCAGATGATGCTGGTCCGGGCGATGCGCGCCCCACACGACCAGCGGACGATAGCGTTGCGCGACCCGCTCGATCACGCCGAACTGGTCCGACTGCCCGACCAGCAACAGTCCTTCGATCCGCCCACTGTCGACCACGCGCTCCAGCCAGTCGTCGGCATCGGGAATGACCCGCGACAACAGGATGTCATAGCCGCGCTCGACCAGCAGATCCGCGAGAAAGCCGAGCAACGACAGGAAGAACGGGTCGGTCAGGTGCTGCGTCTTCGCGTGGCCGAGCGGCAGGACCAGGCCGATCGCCCCGGTGCTCTTCAGCCGCAGGTTGCGCGCGAGCTGGTTGGGTCGCACGTCATGCTCGCGCGCCAGCGCCAGGATCCGCGCCTGCGTCTTGGCATTGACCGAGTTGTGCCCGGCCAGCGCACGCGATACCGTCGCGGTCGAAACGCCGGCGAGCACGGCCAGATCGGCCAGTTTCATTGCGATGGGTCGATCCTCGTCGTCGCGACACTGCGCGCCATCGTACAGTCGTCGCCCAGGGGCGGCAATTGCGGGCAGGATCGCGGTGCGCGGTGTCCAAACATGACGCCATGTAACACGAGTGTCGCGGTTCGTTCGCGGAAATGACGCTGACGATACCTAGTGGCGCCGACGTGGCGACGGTGCCACCGGGGACTTTATTGCGATGCGTATGTTCAAGAGCCTGCTTCGGGCATCGGGTTCGCTGATCCTGGTTTCGAGCGCGGTTGCGGCGCAGGCGCAGGCGCAGGACCGCGTCGACCCGGCGATGCCGACGAACGCAGCCACGCCCGACAAGACCGGCGAGCCCGCTACCGGCACCGACGAGAATGGCGAGATCGTCGTCACCGGCAGTTACGCGCGCAGCCTGCGCGCCGCGACCGAGACGAAGCGGCGTGCCGATTACGGCGTCGATTCGATCAATTCGACCGACATCGGCAAGTTTCCGGCACAGAACGTCGCCGAGGCGTTGCAGGTGATCCCCGGCGTGACGATCACCCGTCCGCGCGGCGAGGGTCTGTACGTCAGCGTCCGCGGGCTCGGGCCGCAGTTCCAAAGCACGCTGCTCAACGGCAGCACGGTGGCGCTGAACGACCTGATCGAGAATGGCGGCGCGAACGGTCGCCAGTTCCGCTTCGAGATGCTGCCCGCCGAATTCACCTCGAGCATCGACGTCGTCAAGACGCCGACCGCGAACATGACCGAGGGTGCGCTGGGCGGGAATATCGACGTCAAGACGTTCCACCCGCTCGACGTCGGCAACAAGACCACGGTCAATCTGCGCGGCACCTATACGGGCCAGACCGACAAGGTGAAGCCGAACGCGACGGTCATCACCAGCGCGACCAACGCGAGCGGCACCTTCGGCATCCTGGCCGGCGCGCAATATTGGCAAAAGGCGGTGCGCAACGATCGCTTTCTGAACTTCGGCTGGAACCTGGACAAGTTCACCGCGCCCGCCTCGGGGGGGCTCGCGACCGGACTCTACACGCCGACCCGCACGCGCCCGACGATCGAGACCGAGGATCGCAAGCGGATCTCGGGCATGGTCTCCGCGCAGTGGAAGCCGAATGCCGAGTTCGAGACCACGCTCGACATTCTCGCGACCCGGCTCGACGTCGCCTATGACGAATTCGGCCTCGACATCTATCCCGACGATGCGAGCGTCGCGGGGCATCGCCCGGTGATCGTGCCGTCCAGCGTCAAGCTCGACGGCGATACGGTGGTCGCCGCGACGATCAACGACGTGCGTTTCATGGCGTCGCGCGAATACAGCCTCAACCGCCACGACCTGCTCAACATCGGCCTGCGCCAGACCTGGGATGCCGATGCGTGGCACGCCTCGGGGACCGTCAACTGGTCGAGCGCACACAGCTATCACCCGAACTATAACGAGGGCACGGTGCGCAGCCGCGCGATGTTCTTCGCGCCGCTGACCTACGACGCGTCCGCCGGCTACAAGACGATCCCGACCTTCACGACGACGACCGATGCGACCAACCCGGCCAACTACCAGCTGTACCAGTTCAACATCGCACCCAAGGACAGCAAGGACTGGGATTTCTACACCCGCGCCGATGTCGCGCATGATTTCGACGGCTTCATCACCAAGCTGGCGGCGGGCGGCGAATATCACTGGCGCAAGCGCGACTATTTCCGCCGCGACTTCAACGTCAATCCGGCTGCCAACACCCCGCTGTCGAGCCTCGGGTCGGGCGCCTACGAACAATTGCCGTACGACGATTTCCTGAAGGGCGTGTCCGGCAATACGCTGCGCCAGTTCCTGGTGCCCGTCACTCAGGCCTATCTCGACGCGTTCTTCACCCCTGCGGTGCAGGCGTCGCCGTTGACCGCGGGCGATCTACGCTCGTCGTTCGTCGTGAAGGAGAAGATCTGGGGTGCGTATGCGCGCGCCGATTACGGCTTCGACGTCGGCGCGGTGCCGGTCACCGGCAATCTCGGCGTCCGCTATGTCCACACCGATCAGGTCGCGAGCGGTACGCTGACCACCGGTAGCGTCGCGACGCCGGCAAGCTTCCCCAAGACGTTCAACAACTGGCTACCGAGCTTCAACCTGCGCGCCGAACTGACGCACGATCTGGTCGGTCGCCTCGCCGCGAGCCGCGTGCTGACGCGTCCGAACGTCACCGACAGCGCGCCGCGGATCACCGTATCGACCGACGCGCCGACAGCGGGCGGCGGCAATCCTCAGCTGGTGCCGTTCCTGGCCACGCAGTTCGACGGATCGCTCGAATGGTATTTCAACCGCGCCGGCTCGCTGACGGGCGCGGTGTTCTACAAGGCGATGGACGACTATATCACGCAGCAGAACGTCAACATCGACATCCCCGGTCGCGGCACGGTGTTGCTCTCGACGCAGGTCAACGGCGGCGACGCGAAGGTGTACGGCGTCGAGGCGGCCTACAACCAGGTCTTCACCTTCCTGCCGGCGCCGTTCGACGGTCTCGGCGTGCAGACGTCCTATACGCACACCTCGGTCAAGGCGAGCTACACCGCAGGCGCACGGCCGATCCGCGACGAGCTGATCGGGCTGTCGAAGAACAGCGCCAACATCAGCGGCTTCTACGAGAAGGGACCGATCTCGACGCGGCTGTCGTACGTCTGGCGCGACCGGTATCTGTCGGGCACCGGCAGCACGACGCAGGCGCCGGTCTACACCGCGCCGTTCGGATCGCTCGACGGTAATATCTCGGTCAAGGCGAGCGACCGGGTGACGTTCAGCCTGGAGGGCATCAACCTGTCGGGTGCGCATCTCTACACGTATAACGACGACGAGAACCGCTTCGGCGAGATCAATTACTGGGGCCGGACCGTGTTGTTCGGCGTGCGGGCAGAATTTTGATGCGGACCTTCGCACGCGCAATGCTGGTGGTCGGTCTGTCGATCGGTGGCGCCACCCAGGCCGCCGAGCCCGATCATGCACCGGGGCAGGGGCCGGCGCGGATGAACGAGATCCAGGTCGTCGGCTCGCACAACAGCTTCAAGGCAAAGATCCCGGATGCGGTGATGGCCGAGCTGCGGCGGCGGGATCCGAAGACCGCGGCGGCGCTCGATTATTATCATCTGCCGCTGGCCGCACAGCTCGATCGCGGCGTGCGGCAGCTGGAGATCGACATCTTCGCCGATCCGAAAGGCGGTCGCTACGCCGATCCGAAGGGCGAGCGGCTTGCGCGGGCGGCGGGGGAGACGACCGCGTTCGATCGTGCGGCGATGCTGCGGCCGGGGTACAAGGTGTTCCACGTTCCCGACATCGACTATATCTCGACCTGCGTGACGTTGCAGCGCTGCCTCGGCGAAGTGAATGCCTGGTCGCGCGCGCACCCGCGCCATCTGCCGATCATGGTCACGATCAACGCCGCCGATACGCAGGCCTCTGCGCAGGTCGCGGCACCGTTGCCGCTCGACGATGCCGCGCTGCTCGACTCGCTCGATCGTGAAATCCGGCAGGCGATACCGGGACGGCGGCTGATCGTGCCGGACGAGGTGCGGGGCAATGCCGCGACGCTGGCGGCGGCCGTGCATGGTAAGGGCTGGCCCACGCTGGAGGCTGCGCGCGGTCGGATCTACGTCCTGCTCGATGTCCGTCCGGCCGTCTCGAACGCCTATCGCGCGGGCCATCCGTCGCTGCGGGGACGGGCAATGTTCGGCTGGTATCCCGACGGCGAGCCCGAAAGCGCGATCCAGATCGTCCAGGATCCGTTGGTCGACGGCGCCCGCATCCGCGACTGGGTGAAAGCCGGCGTTATCGTCCGGACGCGGACCGACGCCAACACCGTCGAAGCGCGCACGCACGACAGGACCAAGGCGAAGGCGGCGACCGACAGCGGCGCGCAGGCGGTCAGCACCGATTATTATCCGGGCGCCCCCGACCCGCAGGGGTTCGGCTTCGCGGTGACCCTGCCCGGTGGTGCGATGGCACGGTGCAATCCGGTGCTGGTGACGGCGCCGTGCACGGTGGAGCCCTGAGATGCGCTTGACGTCTCTTCTGGTCGGACTCGCGATCGCCAGCAGCGTGGCGTTTCCGGTGCGCGCCAGCCTGGTGACCGAACGCGCGGTGCTGGTGATGCGGCACGGCATTCGCGCACCGCTGCCGGGGGAGGTGCCCGACGGCACGCGCACCGCAGCGCCCTGGCCGAAATGGTCCGTCGCCGATAGCCGGGTGACACCGCACGGTGTTCGGGCACTGCAGATCGTCGCGGCGGAAGACCGCAAATGGCTTGCGGCACGCGGCCTGTTTGCAGCGAAGGGGTGCCCGGGCGCGGCAACGCTACGGATCGCCAGCAACAGTTCGGATCGTACGATCGCCAGCGGTGACGCCTATGCCCAGGGGTTTGCGCCGGGCTGTGGCCTGCGCGTCGAGCACCGTGCGCCCGGCATGGTCGATCCGATGTTCGAGCCGCTCCGCGCGCATGCGACCGCGTTCGACGCGGCCAGGGCGATTGCCGATATCGACCGCGTGACCGGAGGGATGCCGGCGCTCGTCCGCCGGCACCGTGACGCGATCGCCAGCCTCGATCGCGTGCTGGGCTGCGGCGGGGGCTGCGTGCCCGCGGGACCGGCGCGTATCGTGTCCGATGACGGCGGTCACGGCATCGCGCTCGAAGGGGCGATCCGCGGCACGTCGGGCGTCGCGCAGGTATTGCTGCTCCAGTATCTCGAAGGCCTGCCCGCGCGCGACGTCGGCTGGGGACGCGCCGATGCCGCGGCGTTGAAACGGCTCGGGGCGCTGCATGCAGCGTTGTTCGCGGTGTTCGCCAGGCCGCCCTACATGGCGGCGCACCAGTCGTCGGTGATCGGGCGCCGCGTGATCCGGTCGCTGAACGACGGGCCGCGGCTCGATGTGCTGATGGGCCACGATACCAACGTCGCCGCGCTGGCGGCTGCGCTCGGGGTCGATCTCGTCACGCCGGGCTATGCGACCAACGATGTCCCGCCCGGCGGCGCGCTGCTGTTCGAGCGGATCCGGGATACGGTTACCGGGCGGACGTTCGTGCGGGTCTCCTATCGCACGCAGTCGCCCCGGGTCCTGCGTGCCGGGGGGCGTGGCATGACGGTCACGCCGCTGCGGGTGGCCGGCTGTGCACGGACGCTCTGCCCGGCGGCGATCTTCACCCGGTCGCTCGAACGACGTCTGGCCCCGGTCCGCAACTGAACGTCGGGCGGGGCTGAACGTCGGGCGTTACCCGCCGACGCGGACCGCCAGCAGCTGCGCGACCTTCGCCTTGAACGCCCTCAGCTTCGCGCCGGACAATTGCGCGACGCTCGCGAACGAGACCGAGCGCGGGTTGATCGCGGTGCCGTTCTTCCAGACTTCCCAGTGCAGATGCGGCCCGGTCGACATGCCCGTCGAGCCGATATAGCCGATCACCTGGCCCGCCCGCACGCGCGTACCCGACGACACCGCGATCCGGCTCATATGGCCGTAGCCGCTCGCCATGCCGCCGCCGTGGACGAGCTTGACGAAATTGCCGTAGCCGCCGGTCCGCCCCGCGAACGCGACCCTGCCGTCGGTCATCGCGCGGATCGGCGCACCATAGGGCGCGCCGATGTCGAGGCCCTTGTGCATGCGCGTGAAGCCGAGCAGCGGGTGCGTCCTGAGCCCGAAGCTCGAGGTGATCCGCCCGATCACCGGCATGCCCGATACCGCGCGGCGTTCGGTCTGGCCGTTCGCGTCGAACCAGCCGCCGCGGCTCGCATCGTCGTCGACGTTCGCCGCATCGGGGGCGAACCGTACGAGCTGCACCTTGCGGCGACCCTGGTCGATCCCGGCGAACAGCAGGTCGCCGATGCGGGTCTCGCCGGTCGCCGCGCGTTCGCGCTGGACGATCAGGTCGAAGCTGTCAGAGGCGGTCACGTCGCGGCCGATCGACAGCCGGGTCGAGATCGCCTTGATGAACGACTCGACCGCCTTGGCGGGCACGCCGGCCGCTCGCGTCGAGCGGTAGAGGCTGGAGCCGACCAGGCCCTGGATACGCAGCGGCGTCGAGTCGATCGCGATCGGCTTGCGGTTCGCCGTCAGCCCGCCCGCACCCCGGGCCAGCGACAGCGCCAGATCGAACCGCGCGCGAAAATCGAGCTTTTCCAGCGGCCGGGCCACGGTCCGGTCCGCCCGCCGCCCGAGCGTCAGCGCGATCCGCGTGCCCGCCGGGATCGCCTTCGGATCGACCGACTGCGCGACCAGCGCCGCCGCCGCCTCGGCATCGTTGCGGCCGACGCCGGCGCGGATCAGGGCGCGGTCGAAACTGTCCCCTTCGCCGAGCGTCGCGGAGAGATCGACGCTCGGCCGTTCGGGCACTTCGGCCAGCGGCGCGACGAGATCGTTGGCCCCCATCCGCCGCCCCGTCGTCGCACCCTGGGCGAGCGGCGAGATGCCCTGTGCCCGTGTCTCCTCCCACTCGGCGCCCGCGAGCGGCGTCGGCACCGCGCCGACCAGCGGCTTTATCCCCGGCGACAACGTCCAGGTCGCGGCACACAGCGCGGTGCAGGTCGCAAGGCCGCGCCACCAGTCGAGACTCCCGATCCGCGCGCCGAGATCGGGCACCCAGTCTATCTGCGTCGCCCGGTCGAGCAACGGCGCGCGTGTCGGCTGGGCGCGCGCCGGCGTTGGCGCACGACCGAACCCCGCTGTGGCGCTGGCCAATTCGAAGCCCTGATCGTTACGAAGATACACGCAAGGCCCGCCCCGATGGTGCCGGTCCCCCCGGCGTCACGCGGTGGTTGTGGTCGCGACATGCTAAAGTCAAATTAACCGGTGTGTATGGCTCGCCCAAATTGCGCTGAGATGTGCGCGGGCGGCGGCGGATCGTTAATACCGACGAAACTCTTCGCAGGTCATTGCGCCGCCACGCTTTACCCCCGATGTTGCTGCAATGAACGACGGCGCGAACGACGGGATCACGGCGGTTCTCGGCCCGACCAATACCGGCAAGACGCACCTCGCGATCGAGCGGATGTGCGCGCATTCCAGTGGCATGATCGGCTTCCCGCTGCGGTTGCTCGCGCGCGAGGTCTATGACCGCGTCGTCGCGATCAAGGGCGCGAACCGGGTGGCGCTCGTCACCGGCGAAGAGAAGATCGTGCCGCCCGACGCGCGCTGGTTCCTGTGTACCGCCGAGTCGATGCCCGATCGCGACGTCGCCTTTGTCGGGATCGACGAGGCGCAGCTAGGGGCGGATCCCGAGCGCGGGCATGTCTTCACCGATCGCCTGATGCGCGCGCGGGGCCGCGAGGAGACGATGATCCTCGGCTCCGAGGCGCTACGGCCGATGATCAAGGCGCTCGTGCCCAAGGCGGAGATCGTCAACCGACCGCGCTTTTCGACGCTGACCTATGCGGGTGCGAAAAAGATCAGCCGGCTGCCAAAGCGCTCCGCGATCGTCGCGTTCTCCGCAGAGGAAGTGTACGCGGTCGCTGAGATGCTGCGGCGCCTGCGCGGTGGCGCGGCCGTCGTCATGGGCGCGCTGTCGCCCCGCACCCGCAACGCGCAGGTCGCGATGTTCCAGGCAGGCGAGGTCGATTACCTGGTCGCAACCGATGCGATCGGGATGGGGCTCAACATGGACGTCGCGCATGTCGCGTTCGCCAGCCTCAACAAATTCGACGGCAAGCGCCAGCGTCGCCTGACGGTGGCGGAGATGGCGCAGATCGCCGGCCGCGCGGGGCGGCACCAGCGCGACGGGACCTTCGGCGCGCTGTCCGACGACGGTCCCGGCGCGTTCCTGCCCGAGGAAGTGCTGGCGATCGAAGAGCACCGGTTTCCGCGGCTCGAAAATCTGTATTGGCGGCAGGGCGAGCCTGATTTCTCCAGCATCGATGCGCTGGTCGCGAGCCTGGAGGCGCGGCCTCCTGCGGGCGTCCTGCGCGCTGCGCCGCAAGCACTCGATCTCGGTGTATTGAAGCGGCTGGCCGAGGAGGGCTGGGTGCGCGAGCGGGCGCGGCATCCGGCGATGGTCGCGCGACTGTGGGCGGCGTGCGGCGTGCCCGATTTCCGGAAGGTCGGGCTCGATCCCCATGCGCGCTTCGTGTCGCGGCTGTTCGGGCATCTGAGCGAAGGGCGGGGGCATATCCCGCACCAATGGTTCGCCGACGAGATCGCGCGGCTCGATACGGTGGCGGGCGACGTGCCCGTCATTGCCGGACGGATCGCCGCGACGCGGATCTGGGCGTATATCGCGCAGCGGGCGGACTGGCTGGCCGAGCCGACGCTCTGGGCCGCGCGCACCGCTGCACTCGAAGAACGGCTGTCGGACGCGCTGCATGCGAGCCTGACGCAGCGATTCGTCGACAAGCGCACGACCGCGCTGATGCGACAGATCGGCGCGGATGCGGGCGCGCTGCCGGTGGTGATCGGCCCCGAGGGCGAGGTGATGGTCGAGGATCATCCGATCGGTCGCCTCGACGGGTTCCGCTTCACCGTGGCGGCGGATGCGCGGGCGAGCGACAAAAGGCTGCTGCTGGCGGCGGCGGAAAAGCGGCTGACCGGCGAGCGTTCGCGCCGCGGGCAGTCGCTGGTCGACGCACCCGATGCGGACATCGCACTCGACGATGCGGCGCAGATCATCTGGGCGGGGCATCCCGTCGCCAAGCTCGGCGCGGGACCGTCGTTCGCGCGGCCGAAGCTGATCCTCGATCGGTCGCTCGACTGCCTCGACAAGCCCGCGCGCGATCGGATCGAGGCGCGTCTGTCGCTGTGGCTCCGCGCGATGCTCAAGCGGCGGATCGCAGTGCTGGTCCACCTCGCCGACTTGAGTCGCGATCCCAACGCGACGCCCGCGTTGCGCGCGGTCGCCAGTGCGATCGAAGAGGCCGGCGGGATCCTGCCACGGTTGCCGATGCGCCTCGCGCTCGACGCGATCGATCCCGAGGAACGCAAGCGGTTGCGCAAGATCGGCATCACGATCGGTGCGCTCGACCTGTTTGACGCGCGCTTGCTCAAGCCCGAGTCGGCACGCTGGCGGCGTATCCTGGCGGCGGCTCGCGGTACGATGATCGCCGTGCCGCGCGAGGGCGCCACCGTGCTGGCGCGTGGCAGCGAGGGTGCGGTTCTCGAAGCAGGGTTCCGTCCGCTCGGACTCCAGGCGGTCCGCGTCGACCTGATCGAGCGGATCGCCCGCGTCGCGCACGACTCGCGACAGGGGCGCACGCCGTTCGCGCCCGATCCGGCGCTGGCCACCTCGATCGGCGTCGATCCGGCGTCGCTGGAGCGGTTGATGGCCGAACTCGGGTTCAAGGCGCTGGCGGGGGACACGCCGCGCTGGGTCTGGCGTGGCCGTCCGCCGGCGCGTGCCGTGGCGCCGACGCCGATCGATCCGTCGCGGCAGAATGCGTTTGCCGGGCTCGCCGCACTGGTCCGCCATGGTTGAAGGCGCGATGCGGATCGATCGGTTCCTGTGGTTCGTGCGGCTCGCAAAGACGCGCAGCGCCGCGCAGGCGATCGCCGAGAAGGGGCATCTCCGCATCGACGGCCGCCCGATCGATCGCGCGCATTGCCCGGTGCGGGTCGGGAATGTGCTGACGTTTGCGGTGGAGGAGCGGGTGCGGGTGATCCGGGTCGAGGCGCTGCCGGTCAGGCGTGGCCCGGCGCCCGAGGCGCAGGAATGCTATCAGGATCTGATTGCGGGGAGGACGCCGGCCGGTACCGTCCGCGATCCTGCCTCGGAATAAACTTGATCCTCCCCTGCAAGGGGAGGTGGCAGTCCGCAGGACTGACGGAGGGGTGATACCCTCTCGACAGCGCGAATACCCCTCCGTCTGGCAAGCGCCAGCCACCTCCCCTTGCAGGGGAGGAACAGAGTGGCAAAGCCTGATAACGTCTCGCACAAGCCCAGCTATGATTGACGCGACGGGCCTGCGCGCATAGTCGCTGGCGCGTTCGTCGCCGGGAAGGAATCCGGCCCAGGAGTTCTGCAATGACCTACGTCGTCACCGATGCCTGCATCCGCTGCAAGTACATGGACTGCGTGGAAGTGTGCCCGGTCGACTGCTTCTACGAGGGCGAGAACATGCTGGTGATCAATCCCAGCGAGTGCATCGACTGCGGCGTGTGCGAGCCCGAATGCCCCGCCGAAGCGATCCTGCCCGACACCGAGAGCGGGCTGGAACAGTGGCTCGAGCTGAACACGACCTTCTCGGCGCAATGGCCCAACGTCACGCGCAACGACAACCAGACCCCGCCGGACGCCGACGCGATGAAGGGTGTCGAGGGCAAGTTCGACAAATATTTCTCGCCCGAACCCGGCGCAGGCGACTGATAAGAGGCGGCGAATCCCGAAAAGGGCAAGCCGCCTGCCACGTTCGGCTGGTAATTTTGTTGCAAAGCTGCTAGATGGGTCCGCGACGGGCGCGATGATTCACGTCATCCGCTTGACGTACAGACCTATCCCTCCCCCGATGCAGCTGCGACGAGTCCTTCGTCGAGGCGTCGCGTGGAGGCCTGATCCGGAAAGGCCCCAAATGGCTGCCAAGGCACTGTCCTTCGATGTCGGTGATTTCGTCGTTTACCCAAAGCACGGGGTCGGCCGTGTGATCGAGCTCCAGCGCTCGGAAATCGCCGGCATGACACTGGAACTCTACGTCCTCCGGTTCGAGAAGGAGCGCATGACGCTCCGCGTTCCGACCAACAAGGCCGAAAGCGTCGGCATGCGCAAATTGTCCTCGGACAAGACCATGCGCGAGGCGATGGACACGCTCAAGGGCAAGCCCAAGGTCAAGCGTACCATGTGGTCGCGCCGTGCGCAGGAATATGAAGCCAAGATCAACTCGGGCGACCTCGTGTCGATCGCCGAAGTGGTCCGCGATCTGTTCCGCGCCGACGACCAGCCCGAGCAGAGCTATTCCGAGCGTCAGATCTTCGAAGGCGCGACCAGCCGCCTCGCGCGCGAACTGGCGGCGATGGAAGAACTCGACGAGCCCAAGGCGCAGGAGAAGATCCTCGACATCCTCCGCGCCGCGGCCGCGATCTACAACAAGGACAAGGTGCCGGCATAACCGCTGGGTGCTTTGTCGAGACGAAAGGGCGGTGCCGCGGGGCCGCCCTTTTTCGTTTGGGGGATCGATTGCCTTTCGATCCTCCCCCGCCAGGGGGAGGTGGCACCGAAGGTGACGGAGGGGGAGGACA
>JAJNQF010000265.1 GCA_021154945.1 Sphingomonas sp. | reverse complement strand
AGGAATGCACTGATGCCCTGGGACCGTAACCAGATGGCCGCGCGCGCGGCGCAGGAACTCAAGGACGGATACTACGTCAACCTGGGCATCGGCATCCCGACGCTGGTCGCGAACAACATTCCCGAGGGCATGACCGTCACGCTCCAGTCGGAAAACGGCATGCTCGGGATCGGGCCGTTCCCGTACGCGGGCGAGGAGGACGCCGACCTGATCAACGCGGGCAAGCAGACGATCAGCGAACTCCCCTCGTCGGTGTATTTCAGTTCGTCGGACAGCTTCGCGATGATCCGCGGCGGCCATATCGACCTGACGGTACTTGGCGCGATGGAGGTCAGCGAGGACGGCGACATCGCCAACTGGATGATCCCGGGGAAAATGATCAAGGGTATGGGCGGCGCGATGGACCTCGTCGCGGGCGTCAAGCAGATCATCGTCGTGATGGACCACAATGCTAAGGATGGGACGCCAAAGTTCATCCCGTCCTGCACGCTGCCGCTGACCGGCAAGAACGTCGTCGACATGATCGTCACGGACTTGGCGGTATTCCAGCGCCCCGATCACGACAGCCCGTTCCAGCTGGTCGAACTCGCCCCCGGCGTGACCGCGGACGAGGTCGCGGCGAAGACGACGGCGCACTTCACCGCCTAATGAAGCGCGCCGCCATCGTCATCGCGCTGATCGTGATCCTGATTGCGGGCGCGGCGTTCACGGCCGGGCCCGCCACGCTCAGCGTCCTCGACGGCGTGATGGGCGGCGGGCGCGGCACGGCGCGGGTGAGGGAAGGTGTCCCGTTCGGCACGCACGGCCAGAAGCTCGACGTCTGGCGTCCATCCGGTGGCGCGAAGACCGGCCTGCCGGTGCTGATCTTCTGGTACGGCGGCGGTTGGGTCCACGGCTCGCGCGACGCCTACGCGTTCGCGGCGCGCGCCTATGCAAAGGCGGGCTACGTCGTCGTCATGCCCGACTACCGCAAGGTTCCCGACGTCCGCTTCCCCGCCTTCGTCCAGGACGGCGCCGAAGCGGTGAAGTGGACCCGCGACCACATCGCGCAGTCGGGCGGAGACCCGAACCGGATCGCCGTCGCCGGCCATTCCGCGGGCGCCTACACCGTCGCGATGCTGACGCTCGACCAGCGCTGGCTGAAAGCGGAAGGCGTCGACCCGCACATCATCAAGGCCGCGGTCGGCCTGTGCGGGCCCTATGATTTCTACCCCTTCACCGCCAAGCGCGCGATCGACGCGATGCAGGGCGCCGCCGATCCGGTGATGACCCAGCCGATCCACTTCGCGCGGGCGGACACGCCGCCGATGCTGCTAATTACGGCGGGCGACGACACGCAGGTAAAGCCGCACAACGCCATCAACCTCACCGCGCGGTTGAAGGCGCTCGGCGCACCGGTCACGCACATCGACTATCCCGGCCTCAGCCACGAAAACGTGGCGATGGCGCTGTCGAAGCCGTTCCGCGGGAAAGCGCCGGTGCTGGCCGACAGCGTCGCGTTCCTGAACCGGGCGATGCCTCCCCTCCCGTCATCCTGACGAAAGTCAGGACCCAGAGCCACGAAAGTTGCGCGTGGTAGCCTAGGTCCTGACTTTCGTCAGGATGACGTAGTCTATGTCGATCCCCTCGCCGTTTTCCCCCGCGGAGGCAGGGACCCAGTCTGGACTCCCGCCTTCGCGGGAGAACATCTTCTCGCGATCGCTCTACGCACACGGTTCAGCGACCGAAAATTACATCGAACCTTGGCGCGGCAGCCTATTTCGGTTAACGCGCGCCCCATCATGGCCACTCCACAAACGCTGTACGAAAAGATTTGGGCGGCGCACGTCGTCGAACGCCGCGACGACGGCACCTGCCTAATCTATATCGACCGCCACCTCGTCCACGAAGTCACCAGCCCGCAGGCCTTCGAAGGTCTCCGCGTGGCGGGCCGCAAGGTACGCCGCCCCGACCTGACGCTCGCCGTCCCCGATCACAATTTGCCGACCACCGCGCGGAAAGACGCCGCCGGCCGCGTCCTGCCGATCGCCGACCCCGAGAGCGCGCAACAGCTCGACGCGCTCCGCCGCAATACGACCGAGTTCGGCATCGACTATATCGATGCAATGGCCGTCGAGCAGGGCATCGTTCACGTCGTCGGTCCGGAACAGGGCTTCACGCTCCCCGGCACCACGCTGGTCTGCGGCGACAGCCACACCTCCGCGCACGGCGCACTCGGTGCTTTGGCGTTCGGGATCGACACTAGCGAAGTCGAGCATGTCCTCGCCACGCAGACGCTGTTGTTGTCGCAGGCCAAGACGATGGAAGTCCGCGTCGATGGCAAACTCGGCTTCGGCGTCAGCCCGAAGGACGTCATTCTCGCGATCATCGGCAAGATCGGCGCGGCCGGCGGTACCGGCCACGTCATCGAATTCACCGGCAGCGTGATCCGCAACATGTCGATTGAGGGTCGCCTGACGATCGCCAACATGTCGATCGAGGCGGGCGCCCGCGCCGGCCTGATCGCGCCCGACGACACCACATTCGCCTACCTCAAGGGTCGCCCGATGGCGCCGACCGGCGAGAACTGGGATCGCGCCGTCGCGTGGTGGCGTCGCCTCGCCACCGATCCCGGCGCGAAGTACGATAAGTCCGTCGTGCTCGACGCCGCCGATATCGCCCCCGGCCTGACCTGGGGCACCAGCCCCGAGGACGTCGTGCCGATCACCGGCGTCGTCCCCGAACCGTCGAGCTTCGCCGATCCCGCCAAGCAGGCGGCCGCACAAAAGTCGCTCGAGTATATGGGGCTCACCGCCGGCACCGCGATGCGCGACGTGACCATCCAGCACGTCTTCATCGGCAGTTGCACCAACAGCCGTATCGAGGATCTCCGTGCCGCCGCGGCGATCGCCGACGGCCGCCACGTCGCGACCGGCGTCCGCGCTCTCGTCGTCCCTGGTTCGGGCCTCGTGAAGCGGCAGGCCGAAGCTGAAGGGCTCGACAAGATCTTCATCGACGCCGGTTTCGAATGGCGCGAGCCGGGCTGTTCGATGTGCCTCGCGATGACCCCGGACAAAGTCCCTGCGGGGGAGCGTTGCGCTTCCACGTCGAACCGTAATTTCGTCGGCCGACAGGGTCCCGGAGCCCGCACGCATCTGGTATCACCTGCGATGGCGGCAGCGGCGGCGGTGACCGGTAAGCTGAGCGACGTCAGAGAGTTGATGGGGGAACGAGCATGAAGAAGGTTTTCGTATTGCTGGCGGCTGGCGCAATGATCAGCGGCGTCGCGGCCTATGTCGCATCGGCGCGCACCACCCCGGAGCGCACGGGCCCGGAGCGCACGGAACAGCGATGACCCCCGTCACGACCGTCTCGGGCCGCGCCTATCCCTGGGGCGCGAAGAACATCGACACCGACGTCATCATCCCGGCGCACTGGCTGAAGACGATCACGCGCACCGGCCTCGGCCGCGGCGCGTTCGAAACGGTCCGCGCGCAGCCCGGCAACATATTCGACGACCCGCGCTATGCCGGCGCGCCGAGACTCAGTGCCGGCGATAATTTCGGCTGCGGCTCCAGCCGCGAGCATGCCGCCTGGGCGCTCGCCGACATGGGCATCACCGCGGTGATCGCGCCGAGCTTCTCGGACATCTTCTCGGGTAACGCATTCAAAAACGGCATCGTCCCCGTCGTCCTCCCGCAAGAGGCGATCGACCGCCTCCTCGAGGTCGCCAAGGATCAGGTCGTCACCGTCGATCTCGAGACGATGACCGTCACCACCCCGTTCCAGGACCGCTTCACCTTCGAACTCGACGCATTCCGCCGGCAATGCCTGATGGAAGGGCTGGACGAAGTCGGTCTGACACTGGCAAGGGATACCCAGATTTCAAATTTCGAGGAGGCGGTCGCATCGAATCGCCCCTGGATGGCGGTGGAGAGCGGGTATGCGGGCATTGGTATCGAAGGCGATCGGCGGACCTGAAACTCTGGAAATGGTCGAGCTGCCCGATCTGGTGGCCGGCCCCGGAGAGGTCGTCGTCGCGGTTAAGGCCTGCGCGATCAACTTCCCCGACGTCCTGATCATCGAGGACAAATACCAGTTCAAACCGCAGCGCCCGTTCGCACCGGGCGGCGAGATCGCCGGCACGATCGCTTCGATCGGCGAAGGCGTGACGGGCTGGGAGATCGGCGACCGCGTGATCGCGATGCTCGGCCACGGCGGCCTGTGCGAGCAGGTCATCGCCGACCCCGCCAAGCTCTATCGCCTCCCCGAAGGCCGCAGCTTCGCAGAGGGTGCCTCGCTGATCCTCACTTACGGCACGACGATCCACGCGCTGCTGGACCGCGGCCACATCCAGGCGGGGCAGACCTTGCTCGTCCTCGGCGCAGCCGGCGGGGTAGGCCTCGCCGCGATCGAACTCGGCAAGGCGTTCGGCGCAAAGGTCGTCGCCGCGGTCTCGTCCGAGGAAAAAGCCGCCGCCGCCAAATCCGCCGGTGCCGACGAAACGCTGATCTACGCCCGCACGCCGTTCGACAAAGACCAGTCGAAGGCGCTCGCCGAACAGTTCAAGGCCGCGGTCGGTCGCGACGGCGCGCACGTGATCTACGATCCGGTCGGCGGCGATTATGCCGAGCCGGCGCTGCGATCGATCGCGTGGGAGGGCAAGTACCTCGTAGTCGGCTTCCCCGCCGGCATTCCCAAGCTGCCCCTCAACCTGACGCTACTAAAGAGCTGCGACGTTTGCGGCGTATTCTGGGGCGCGTTTGCCGCCCGCGATCCGAAGGCGAACCAGGCGCATATCGAAACGCTTTTCGCCCTATGGGCCGAGGGAAAGATTGCGCCACGCGTGACCGAAGTCTTCGCGTTCGAAGACGGCGGCAAGGCGATCGCCAAGATGGCGGCGCGCGGCGCTATCGGAAAACTCGTGGTGGAGGTCGGCTGACGCCGGCCGTCCCGCGCCTTGTTCGGCTCAACCCATTCAGCTTGTCGGGTTGAGCCGTTGAGACGAAGCCGTTCAGACGAAGTTGTAGACGACAGCCCCGATGGCGGCCCACATCATGACGGATGCCAGCACGCCGTACGCCAAGCCATGCACGACTGGCGGTGCCGTCCGCATAGGAGTGGTAGGGGCAGGTGCCGAAAAACCGATCATGATCACTCTCCTGCTCGCGCATATTGTCACGTAGCCGTCTTATATATCGGTCATTTCGTCGCTCTACGCTAGTAGGATTCTACTGCGTTTCGTCGATTGTTGCGTAGCGGCGGTCGGCGACCTATCTCGGGCTCGACGACGAGACTGAACGGGGACCCGCGATATGACCATTTTCGAAGATCGCGAACGCGCCAGCGAAGCTCATTTCGCGCGCGAAGAGGAGATGGCGTTCCGGATTACCGCGCGCCGCAACCGCCTGCTCGGGGGATGGGCCGCGCACGAGATGAAGCTCACGCCCGAGGAGACCGACGCGTACGCGACCGCTCTTGTCCATGCCGACATGGAGGGTGGCGGCGACGACGACGTCGTGCGCAAGCTCGTCGGCGATCTGACCGCAGCCGGCCTCGACCATGACGAAGCGACCGTCCGCCGCGCGCTCGCGCAGCAGATGATCGAGGCGCGTCGCCAATTGCTGGAGTCGCGCTGACATGCCAATGGCTGCCGACGACATCGCGACCATGATCCGCGACGCAATTCCCGATGCCAAGGTCGAGATCACCGATCTCGCCGGCGACGGCGATCACTATGCCGCCAAGGTGACCGCGGCGAGCTTTGCGGGGATGAGCCGCGTGAAGCAGCATCAGGCCGTCTACGCCGCGCTCGGCGGACGGATGGGCGGCGTCCTGCACGCCCTGCAACTTACGACCGCAATTTCCTGAGGACCGACACATGACCGACGATTCCAACGCCCGCATCGATGCCCTGGTCAAAGCCAGCCCGGTAGTGTTGTTCATGAAGGGCAGCCCGCTCTTCCCGCAGTGCGGCTTTTCCAGCCGGGCGATCGCGATCCTCAACCATCTCGAGGTCGAGTTCGAGAGCGTCGACGTGCTGCAGGACCAGGGCATCCGTCAGGGCATCAAGGCCTATTCGGACTGGCCCACCATTCCGCAGCTCTATGTCGACGGTGAATTCGTCGGCGGCTCCGACATCATGATGGAAATGTACGAAAGCGGCGAACTGAAGCAGTTGTTCGAGACACAAAAGGCGAACTGAGGCGCCAGGCATCGGCTGACTTGAGAATGACACCGGGGAGGGTGGATCGACGCGAGACCGGACGGTAGCGGTCGATCCACCCTACATGAACGCGGATGCGCTCGGTGACGTCGTAAGCGATGCACTCACCATGCCAATTTGCCCGCGCCCGCAATTTGCGCGGTCTTCGATAGTTAACGCCATCCTCGCCGACGGCCGACATGTAAAGAACGCCGACGATCGACTGTAACACGCAGGTCTTGCCATCGCCGCACGGACCCGCCATCTCGCACCCATGGCTGAGCATCCGACCGGTATCCCGATCCAGCTCGAGCCGCTCGTGCTCCGCGTGCTCGCGCCCAATCCGTCGCCCTACACCTATACCGGCACGCAGACGCACATCGTCGGCACCACCGACCTTGCCGTGATAGATCCCGGCCCCGACGATCCCGCGCATATCGAAGCCTTGATCCGCGCGATCGATGGCCGCCCGGTCAACGCGATCGTCGTCACGCACCATCATCGCGACCACAGCCCCGCCACGCGTCCGCTGCGAGCGATCACCGGCGCCCCGATCGTCGGTGCGGCACCTTTCGACCTCGACGACGCGGGCGCGCGGGCGGACGCGTCGTTCGACCCCGCCTATGCCCCCGACCAGATTCTCGCCGAGGGCGACACCGTCGACGGCGATGGCTGGACGCTCCAGGCGATCGCAACGCCGGGCCACACCTCTAACCACCTCGCCTTCGCGCTGCCCGAGACGAAGGCGCTGTTCTCCGGCGATCACGTGATGGGCTGGTCGACCACGATCGTATCGCCTCCCGATGGCAACATGACGGCGTACATGGCGAGCCTCGAAAAGCTGATGGGGCGCGACGACAGCGTCTATTATCCCGGCCACGGCGAGGCGATCGAAAAGCCGCAACGCCTCGTCCGCGGCATGCTCGGCCACCGCAAGCAGCGCGAGGGCCAGATCCTCCGCCTGCTCCGCGACGGTGCACGGCTGATCCCGGCGATGGTCGAGCGCATGTATGTCGGTCTCGACCCGCGGCTCGTGCCGGCCGCCGAGCGATCGGTGCTGGCGCATCTCTACGATTTGCAAACCCGCGGACTGGTAATCGAGGAAGGCGAGACATGGCAGACGATAACCTGAGCCCCGACCCGACCCCCGTGCGTAGCGGCGGCGTCAGCGCATTCCTGGCCAAGGCGGTCGGCGTGATCGTCATACTCGTGCTTGCAGGGTTGCTCGCGCTGTGGGGCGTGCAGCGCTATGTCAGCGACCGGCTGACGCCCGATCCGACGACGATCGCCAGTGCCAGCCTGGCGGGTCTGCGCGAGCAGAATCGCCTGTCCGCCTTCGCCGCGCGCTATGTCGCGGTCGTCACCTCGAAACAGACGCAACTGGGCTTCACCACCGAGAAGACGCTGATCATGCCCGGCATGGTCCGCTACGAGGTCGACATGGCCAAGCTGACCCAGGCGGATGTCGCCTGGGACGGCACCGCCA
>JAJNQF010000246.1 GCA_021154945.1 Sphingomonas sp. | reverse complement strand
TGGAAAATCAGGGGTTCCTGTTCAGCCGCTGCCAGCGCTGCCGGCACGACCTGATCCGCTCCGCGCCATCGGTGGTCGGGTCGGCGGTCGATAGCTGGACCGGCGTTCCGGAAGGGTTGCGCGTGGCGTGGCGTTCGGCGGACGTCTCGGCGTTCGATCGGCCGTCATGGTTGCAGCAGTCCTGGGTCCGGATGCGGGACCGCGGCCAGCAATCCGCGATCGCGGTCGGCGACGCGGCGCAGGTCGCGCTGGCGGTGGTCGGCTGGCACGCCACCGACGCGGCGCGCCGTGCCAAGCAGACCACGCTCGCCGCCTACCGCTCGGGTCGCCGCGTGATCCGCCTGCCGCGTCCGGCCCGGGCGCCGCATGCGGGCATCGTCATCATCAACCTGACGATGAACCGCGACCCGTCCTGGCGGGAAACGGTGCGCTCGGACACGCAGTTCGGTGACGTGGTAGGGGCGTGACGTGCCGCAATCCTCCCCCGCCAGGGGGAGGTGGCAGGCTCTCGCCTGACGGAGGGGGAGGAAAGGTAAACGCCGGCTCCGTGTCCGCCCCCTCCGTCGCCTTTGGCGCCTCCTCCCCCTGGCGGGGGAGGATCGTAGCGAAGCCGAAACCGTGCGTGTCGATCGACTGGAACCGGCTTCAGCGCCGCCCGGCCGCCACCGCGGCATCGCTCGCCAGCTTGTCCGCGCGCTCGTTCTCCGGGTGGCCGGCATGGCCCTTGACCCATTGCCATTCGATCTTGTGCCGCGCCACTGCGGCCAGCAGCGCGTGCCACAGTTCGGCGTTCTTCACCGGCTTCTTGTCTGCGGTCTTCCAGCCATTCCGCTGCCAGCCCTTCACCCACTTGGTGAGGCCGTCCATCACGTATTTGCTGTCGGTATACAGCGTCACCGCGCACGGCCGCGTCAGCACGTTGAGCGCCTCGATCGCCGCGGTCATCTCCATCCGGTTGTTGGTCGTGGGCGTCTCGCCACCCGACAATTCCTTCTCGTGCGCGCCCATGCGGATCACCGCACCCCAGCCGCCCGGCCCCGGATTGCCCTTGCACGCGCCGTCGGTGAAGATCTCGACCTTGGTCATGGTCGGGGCAGCTACGTCGTCAGTCATGCGAATAGATCGTCCTTGCGATACGCCTCGAACCGCCGCCAGTACGCCAGCGGATCCTTGCGCGTCACCAGCGCATCCGCCGGCGTGTTGAGCCAATCCCACGCCCGCGTCGCCAGGAAGCGAAGGCACGCCCCCTGCGCCAGCACCGGCAGCGCGGCGCGCTCGGCCGGAGAGAGCGGATGCCGATCGACATACCCGGCGACCAGCGCCTTGCCGACCCCGGCGTCATAAACCTCGCCCTGCGCATCGAACGCCCAGGCGCTGTGCAGAATCGCCAGGTCGTAGGCGCGGATATCGGTGCACGCGAAATAGAAGTCGATCAGCCCGGTCACCCTTTCGCCGAGCATCAGCACGTTGTCGGGAAACAGGTCCGCGTGAATCGCGCTGCGCGGCAGGTCGCTCGGCCACGCGGCGACGACCGCGTCCGCTGCCGCACTCACCGTATCGAACAGGCCAGGCTCGATCGCATCGAGATCGCGGCCACATTTCGAAAGCAAGGCGCGCCACCCGTAGGGCCCCAGCGTATTCGGCCGCACGCCATCGAAGCCGGCCAGGCTGACGTGCATCGCCCCCATCGCCGAGCCGGCCGCATACGCCTGCGCCTCGGTCGGATGCGACACCGACACCCCGGTCAGGAACTCGATCAGGCACGCCGGCCGCCCGCAAAGCTCGTGGATCAGCGCACCGCTGCGGTCGGGCAGAGCGCGCGGCACCGGGTTCCCGTCGACCGCGAGATGGTCGAGCATCGCCATGAAGAACGGCAGATCGTCCGCCGACACCCGCTTTTCGTACAGCGTCAGGATGAACCGCCCGGTCGTCGTATCGACCAGGTAATTGCTGTTCTCGACCCCCTCGGCGATGCCCTTGGCCGAGACCAGTTCGCCGTGATCGAACTTGGCGAGGAACGCGCCCAGCGCCTCCGCCGACACCTGCGTGTAGACCGCCATGCTAGGCGGCCGCCTCCAGCCCGCGGGGCAGCTTGAACGCGATCGTCTCGCGGTTGGTCTCGACCTCGCGCTCGGTCACGGCGTAACGCTCCGACAACCGATCGACGAGTTCGCGCACCAGCAGTTCCGGTGCGGACGCGCCCGCGGTGATCCCCAGCGTGGCGACGCCGGCGAGGAAGTCCCAATCGAGCTCGCTCGCGCGCTGGATCAGCATCGCCGGCGTACCCTCGCGCTCGGCGACCTCGACCAGTCGCACCGAGTTGGACGAGTTGGGTGCACCGATCACCAGCACCGCATCGACGCTGTGCGCGATCGCCTTCACCGCGGTCTGGCGGTTTGACGTGGCATAGCAGATGTCCTCGCCACGCGGCGGCAGCATCTGCGGAAAGCGGCGCTGCAAGGTCGCCACCACCGCGGCGGTATCGTCGACCGACAGCGTCGTCTGCGTCAGGAAGGCGAGGTTCGACGGATCGGCCGGTGCGAACACCTCGGCGTCCTCTACCGTCTCGATCAGCGACATCGAGCCTTGCGGCACCTGTCCGAACGTACCGATCACTTCGGGATGCCCGGCATGGCCGATGAACACGATATGCCGCCCGGCCGCGACCAGACGCTCCGCCTGGCGGTGGACCTTCGACACCAGGGGGCAGGTCGCATCGAGATATTCCAGCCCGCGCGATTCGGCATTGGCCGGCACAGATTTGGGCACGCCGTGCGCCGAGAACACGACCGGGGCGCCATCGGGCACCTCGTCCAGTTCCTCGACGAAGATCGCGCCCTGCGCCTTCAGCGTGTCGACGACGAACTTGTTGTGGACGATCTCGTGGCGGACATAGACCGGGGCACCATGCTTCTCGATCGCCAGTTCGACGATCCGGATGGCGCGGTCGACACCTGCGCAAAAACCTCGGGGCGCTGCGATCAACAGTTCGAGCGGCGGCTTGTCGATTGGGCTCATGATGCGTCAGCCTCTACGCGATTGCTTGCCTGGACGATAGCCGGTTCCTATGGTGCGCCGCGATAGGGGCCGCTTGCGACATGCGGTGGCCCTTTCGCTCGTTCGAGAAGGTAAGCGTCGCCGTGAAAGCCCCCATCCTAGCCGTTTCGGCGTGTGCGATCCTCCTGACCGGTTGCGCCGGCAAGGGCGAAATCGATGCGACCGGCGGCATTTCCGCGGTCCGTTCGGTCTGCCCGGCGGTCGCCATCCCGGCAGCGACCGGCGACATCACCTTGTTCAATCCGGCCACCAGCCGCGACCAGTCGGCGATCGACGTCGCCGCGCTGATGACCAATGTCCGCTCGACCTGTGCCGATGCGACCGACCAGGTCGTCACCAGCGTCACCTTCGACATTCGCGCCCGCCGCAGCCGTACCGAGGGCGCACGCGACGTCACCCTGCCATATTTCATCACGGTAGTCCGCGGCGGCACCGCCGTCGTCGCCAAGCGCATCGGTCGCGTCGCACTGCATTTCGATGCGGGCCAGGCTCTCGCATCGGCTTCGGCGACCGCATCGGCGACGGTGGCGCGCTCGGCCGCAACGCTGCCGGACGAGGTGCGGGAGAAGCTGACCCGCAAGCGCAAGCCCGGCGATCAGGATGCAGCGGTCGATCCGCTGAGCACCCCGGAAGTGCGTCAGGCTGTGCTGCGCGCCAGCTTCGAGGCACTGGTCGGCTTCCAGCTCACCGACGACCAGCTCAAGTATAACGCAACCCGCTAAACGATCTCCCTCTCCCCGGCGGGGAGAGGGAAGGTCGCGCGTCCGGACCGCTTACTTGTCGTCGCGGACCAGTTCGGTCGCGGCGAGATGCTCCGCCAGGAACCACACCTGCGGCTCATGGGTGCGGATGATGTTGCTCACCAGCAGGTCGTTGGTGCCGTCGTCGCCCGACTCGTCCGCTGCCTGCGCACCTTCGTGAGCCTGGCGCAGGATGATCTCATGCGCTTCGAGCAGGCGGGCAAGCTGGGTCGGGACGTCTTCGCGGCCCTTGGGCGGGCGGGGGATCGTCGTCATCTCGGCGACGTCATGCGCCATCGCGATCGAGATACCGCCTAGCGCCATGATCCGCTCCGCGACGAGATCGACGAGCGCGGCCTGCTCCTCGTAATGCTTGTCGAGCAGAAGGTGCAGTTGATAGAATGTCGCACCCGACATCTGCCAGTGATGCTTCTTGTACATGTCGCGGATCGTCATCGTGTCCGCGAGCACCTGGTTCAGCGTTGCGACGCTCTGCGCGCGGGCATTGTCCTCGAGCGCGATCGGCAGGCGCTTGAGCGTGCCATAGGGCTGGATTTCGCGATACTCGACCTTGTACTGCGGCTGCGCTTCGACCGATACGCTGGTGTTCGTCTTCGCCAGTTTTGCGGGTTTCTTCGCCATCGGGAATTCCTGTCTGTTCGGTTGAACTCGACAGGCATAACGCATGACCGGGCGGATCGACAGCGGACGAAATCATCGCTTACGGTGATCGACACAGCCGACCTGCTCTTGACGGGAGGGCCCCAGCGAAGGAAGCGGGCGCCAGCAACGCGTTGGGAGTTCAGGATGACGGAAGCACCTCTGGTCGCAGGGATCGAACTCGGCGGGACAAAATGCATTTGCATTCTTGCGCGCGGGCCCGACCAGATCGAGGAAACCGTGCGTATCCCGACCACGCGGCCCGACGAGACGCTGGCCGCGATCGAGGCGGTGCTGGATCGCTGGAGCGGGTTCGTCGCGATCGGTATCGCCAGTTTCGGACCGGTGTCGATCGATCGCCACTCGCATGAGTACGGCCATATCACGACGACGCCGAAGCCGGGCTGGGCAGGGACCGATATCGCCGGACGGCTGCAGCGGCGCTACGGCGTCCCGACCGGATTCCACAGCGACGTGGTCGGTGCGGCGCTGGCCGAGGCGCGGTGGGGCGCGGCGAAGGGCTTGCCGGATATCGCCTATGTTACGGTCGGCACCGGTGTCGGCGCCGGCATGATCGCGAACAACCGCCCGGTCGACGGGCTGACGCATTCCGAACTCGGTCATATCCGCCCCGCACGGTTCCAGGGCGACGACTGGATCGGCAACTGCCCCTTCCACGGCGCCTGCATCGAGGGTCTCGTCGCGGGTCCCGCGATCGCGGCGCGGATCGGGCATCCCGCCGACGAGGCTCCCGCCGAGCATCCGGTCTGGGACAGCGTCGCCGACGCGCTCGGCCAGCTTTGCCACACGCTCGTCCTCACCGGCATCCCGCGCCGGATCGTCATGGGCGGCGGCGTCATGGGGGCGTCGCACCTGTTTCCGCGCGTGCGCGCGGCGATGACCCGCAGCCTCGGCGGCTATATCACGCTGCCGGAGGTGGCGCTGACCGACACGTTCATCGTGCCGCCGGCGCTGGGTAACAATGCCGGGCCCCTGGGCGCGATCGTGCTGGGTGCTCAAGCACTTGGCCATCAATTGGAAACATCGTTTACGGCGTCTTAACCGTATCTGGTTACCCCTCGATAGCGAGAGTGAGGGGCAGGATACGCCATCGCCGGACGGCGACGGTCTTTCCCAACGAGGAGCGGTTTCGATGCGCATTCTGATCGTGGACGACGAACCGGCGATGCACGACAGCTACCGGCGCAGCTTCGCCGGTCCGCGGTCGAGCGGCGGCGAGGCGCTGGACGCGATGGCTGCCGAACTGTTCGGCAACGACGCGCTCGGGGGCGACGCCCTCGCCGGCCCAGATGCCAACGCCTCGGCGTTCGCGCTGACCTATTGCGACCAGGGCCTCGACGCGGTTGCCGCGGTCGAGCGTGCGCTCGCCGAGGGGGCGCCGTTCGCGGTCGCGTTCATCGACGTGCGGATGCCGCCCGGGATCGACGGTCGCGAGACCGCCAGGCGCATCCGTGCGCTCGATCCCGAGATCAACCTCGTCATCGTCACCGGGTTCTCGGACTTC
>JAJNQF010000232.1 GCA_021154945.1 Sphingomonas sp. | reverse complement strand
TAAGTCCTAAAGTATCAAGCGAGTAGCGTGCGACGGTGCTTATCGAGGTGGGACCGTACCCCACCCACTCCGTCATCCTGACGAAAGTCAGGACCCAGAGCCACAAGCGACGGTGTTAGGTACCCTGGGTCCTGACTTTCGTCAGGATGACGGGGGTGGAGGTGGGGACGTTACCCCAAAGCCTCACAAAAATGCCGCCGACACAGCGCGACATACCGATCGTTCCCGCCAATCTCGGTCTGCTGTCCCTCGGCAATCGCCTGCCCGCTCCCATCGACCCGCAGGTTC
This sequence comes from Sphingomonas sp., assembly GCA_021154945.1. GTDB lineage: Bacteria > Pseudomonadota > Alphaproteobacteria > Sphingomonadales > Sphingomonadaceae > Sphingomonas. The sequence goes on along the minus strand of JAJNQF010000232.1, from coordinate 10,916 downwards.
ATCGTCGCTTTCCGCCCACACCCGCAAACCGACTTGATCTCCACCAACGAGTCCGCCAGCGCAAGCAACCGAGCCGACCCCGGAAACAGCGCCCCCTGGAAATCGGTCCGCAACCCGTACGCCAGCACCGGTATCCCCACCACGTCGCAGATATGCGCAAGCTGATCCACCTGCGCAGACGTCAGAAACTGCGCCTCATCCACCAGCACACAGGAAATCGCATCCTCGCCATGCTGTCGAAGCACGCAAGCCCCGATATCCGTCGCTGCATCGAAGGCGATCGCCGGCGCCTCCAGCCCGATCCGCGACGTGATCGTCCCCGCCGCAAACCGATCGTCGATCGCCGCAGTAAACAGCATCGTCCGCATCCCCCGCTCACGGTAATTGAAGTCCGCCTGCAACAGGTTCGTCGACTTCCCCGCGTTCATCGACGCGTAGTAGAAATACAGCTTGGCCATTGGGGGCAAAGAGCGGGAAGGCGGTCGGATGTCCAGAGGCGTCGCAGGCTTGGCGTGGGAATTCCGCAACCAGCAAGCTGCTCCCGTACGACCGCCGCCAATCACCCGTCCCGTGGGACCGCCCTCACCATCCGTTCGTCCTGAGTAGCTGCTGAGCTTGTCGAAGCGGCGTATCGAAGGATGGGTTGGCGCGGGGAACCGGTGCTTCGATACGAGTCCTCGATACGGCTCTTCGAGCCTACTCGGTCTCTACTCAGCACGAACGGAAAGGGAGGGGCACGAAAAGCGGAGGGACAGGCAACGGGGGCCAGCGGTGAAGCAATCGCTCACCCCGCTGTAACTCCTGACTGACTGCAAGCGGGGCGCTAGCAGCCCGCCAAGATCAATCCTCGGTCAGATCTCGCGCGACATGCGGATCACGCAACAACTGGTCGATATGCGTGCCCTCGTCGAAGCTCTCGTCCGCAAGGAACTTCAGTTTTGCGGCATACCGCATCTGCACCCGGTTCGCGACTTCGCGCTGGAGGTAGGCGGTATTGGTCCGCAGCGCTTTCAGGACCTTTTCCTCGTCCTTGCCGAGCAACGGTTTCACGAAGACGGTGGCGTGGCGGAGATCCGGGGACATGCGGACTTCGGTGATCGTCACGAGGTGCTTTTCGAGCACCGGATCGTGGACGTCGCCGCGCGCGAGGATGTCCGACAGCGCATGACGCGCCTGTTCGCCGACTCGCAACGAGCGGACGGCTTTTGCTTCTGGGGTATCGGTCTTCATTTTAAGCTCCCTCTCCCCCTCGGGGAGAGGGCGGGGGTGAGGGGCGCCGCATACGTCAGCGCCTGGGACAGCCCCTCACCCAACCCTCTCCCCGCAGGGGAGAGGGCTTCAGTTCATCAAAGCGTGCGTTCGCGCATCTCGACTTCGAACGTCTCGAGGACGTCGCCGGCCTTGATGTCGACGAAGTTCGACGTGAACGTCACGCCGCACTCCAGCCCCGCACGGACCTCGGCGACATCATCCTTGAAGCGACGCAGCGATGCGATTTCGCCCTGGTAGATGATGACGTCGTTGCGCGTGATGCGCGCCTTGAGCGCCTTGCGAATGTTGCCCTCGGTGACGAGCAGACCTGCCGCCTTGCCGTGCTTGCCCGCCGAGAAGACCTCGCGGATATCGGCACGACCGACGACCGTCTCGAACGCTTCCGGCCCAAGCTCGCCTGCCATCCCCGCCCGGATCTCGTCGATCAGGTCGTAGATCACGTCGTAATATTTGAACGCGACCTTCTGGCGCTCGGCGATTTCACGCGCCTTGGCGTTCGGGCGGACGTTGAAGCCGATGATCGGAGCCCCCGAAGCCGCCGCCAACGTGACGTCCGACTCGGTGATGCCACCGACGCCCGAGCTCAGCACGCGCGCCTTGATCAGATCGGTGGAAATCTTGTTGATCGCCCCGACGATCGCCTCGACCGTGCCCTGCGTATCCGCCTTCACGACCAGCGGATATTCGATCGCCTGCTTTTCCTTCAGCGCCGAGAACATGCTCTCGAGGCTGGCAGGAACCGAGGCGGTCCGCTTGTCGGTCTTCACGCTGCGACGATATTCCGCGACTTCGCGGGCGCGTGCCTCGTTCTCGACCACCTGGAACGGATCGCCCGCCGACGGCACGCCCGACAGACCGAGGACCTCGACCGGCATCGCCGGACCGGCTTCCTTGATCTGCTTGCCCTTGTCGTCGACCAGCGCACGGACCTTGCCGCTCTCGCCGCCGACCACGAAGATGTCGCCGACCTTCAAGGTCCCACGGTTCACGAGGATCGTCGCGACCGGACCACGGCCCTTGTCGAGCTTGGCTTCGATCACCGTACCCTCGGCCGCGCGATCCGGATTGGCGCGCAGTTCGAGCAGTTCGGCCTGGAGCTGGATCTTCTCGATCAACGCATCGAGACCGATCTTCTTGGTCGCGGAGACTTCGACGTCCTGGACGTCGCCGCCCATGTCCTCGACCACGATCTCCTCGCTCAGCAGGCGCTCACGCACCTTCTGGGCATTGGCGCCCTCCTTGTCGATCTTGTTGATCGCGACGATCATCGGCACGCCCGCCGCCTTGGTGTGGGCGATCGCCTCCACCGTCTGCGGCATCAGGCCGTCGTCCGCCGCCACCACTAGGATGACGATGTCGGTGACGTCCGCGCCACGCGCACGCATCTGCGTGAACGCCTCATGGCCCGGCGTGTCGAGGAAGGTGATCTTCGACTTGTCCTTCAGCGTGACCTGGTACGCGCCGATATGCTGGGTGATGCCACCCGCTTCGCCGCGCACCACGTCGGTGCCGCGCAGGGCATCGAGCAGCGACGTCTTGCCGTGATCGACGTGACCCATGATCGTGACGACGGGGGCACGCGGCTTCAGCGTCTCCTCGGCATCGTCGATCGTGTCGTTGGCCAGATCCTGGTCGACATCGCTGACGCGCGTCAGGTTGTGGCCGAACTCGGTGACGAGCAACTCCGCGGTATCCTGGTCGATCGTCTGCGTCATCGTGACGGGCATGCCCATCTTGAACAGCGCCTTGACGAGGTCTGCACCCTTCTCGGCCATGCGGTTGGCGAGCTCCTGGACGGTGATCGCCTCTGGGACGACCACGTCGCGGACCTGCTTGGCCTGCGGCTCGCGCGGACCACCGGTACCACGACGCTCCTTCTCACGCGCACGCTTCAAAGCGGCGAGCGAGCGCGCGCGTGCACCATCACCATCGCCGAGCGCGCGGTTGACGGTGAGCTTGCCCGAGGTGCGACGATCGTCGCCCTTGCGGTCACGCTGCTGCGGACGCGCCGGGACGGCGTCGCGACGGACGCCACCAGCGGGGGCGTTCGCACCGGTCGCACCAGGGCGAGCGGCGGTCGTGCCGGCGTTGCCCGTCGTTGCCGGCGCTGCGGCAGCGGGAGCCGCGACAGGCTTCGGCGGCGGTGGAGGACGCTCTGGACGCGCCACCGGCGAGAACCGGCGCGGTGCCGGGAAGGCCGGATCGCGGGTCAGTTCGATGATGGGCGGCGGTGCCGGCGGTGCGACAGGGGCCGGCGCAGGCTTGGGAGCCGGCGCAGGCGCCGCCGCGACCGGCGCGGGCGCAGGCTTCGGTGCAGCGACCGGAGCCGGGGCGGGTGCCGCAGCCACGGGCGCTTCGACCGGAGCCGGCGCAGGCGCAGGCGTCGGTGCCGCGACCGGAGCGGGAGCCGCTTCGACCACGGGGGCAGGTGCGGGCGCAGGCGCCTCGACCGGCTTCGGCGCCTTGGCTTCCGCCTCGGCCCGTGCACGCTCGGCGGCGCGGTTACGCTCGTCCTCGATCGCCTTGGCCCGTTCGGCTTCCTGGCGACGACGCCCTTCCTCCAGCGTGTTCATGCGCTGCTCTTCGGCCTCGCGGAGCAGCTTGGCCTGGCGCTCCTGCGGCGACAGATTGCTCTGCTGCTGGCGCACGGGGGCGGGCGCAGGCTGCGGCGTGCGCGCCTGCGGTGCCGGAGCGGCGGGCGCCGCAGCCGGGGCGGGCGCGGCAACCGGGGCGTCCGCGACCTGCACGTCGGGCTCGCCCGGACGGCGCAGCACGCGCGCACGCTTGGTTTCCACGATCACCGTATTCGATCGGCCGTGGCTGAAGCTCTGCTTCACCTGGCCGGTCTCGACCGTGCGCTTCACACCCAAAGGTGCGCGCATGCCAAGTTTCGGCTTCTCGTTGTCCGTGTCGCTCACTCAAATTCCTCAGTCATGTCCACGGCCGGGCGTTGTCCGGTCGATCCGGACGCCCCTATATTTTGTGACGCCGATGCGCCCTGCGAGGCCGTTTCGCAAGACACGGAAGCACGGGAACCCATCAAAGTATTACTTTGCATGGGGCCCGATGGTTCGGAGCCGATAAAATGCAGCCAACGGTCGAGCGCTTCGCTCACCCGCTTTGCTGCAGCGCGGTCTGTCAGGCCGATGTGTACCACATTTTCCCGCCCCAGCGCCAACGCCAATATGGTGCGTGACACAGGGAGTGCCAACCCCCGCAAACCCGAGCCCTCGACATCGTTGCCGATGCGCCACGCCTGGTCGAGCTTGCGGTTGCCATCCTCAGCCGCGTCGGACGCATGATAGAGCGTCTTTAGCTTCCCTTGGCGCGCGTTCTGCTCGATCCGGTCGGAGCCGATCAGCACCGTGCCGGAGCGCGATTCGAGCCCGAGCCGGTCGAGCGCGTTACGCTCCAGCGCGGCCTCGATCTTGGCGGGGAGCTCGGGATCGATGGTGAACTCGCCGGTCTTGAACGCGCGAGCGAGCGCACCCTTGAGCTTGCCCTTCTTGATCGCGGCTTCGAGCTCGATTCGCGTGACACCGATCCAAGCGCCGCGGCCGGGGGCCTTGGCGCGAACATCGGGCAGGATCTGGCCATCGGGCGACAACGCGAGTCGCACCAGATGCGGCCGCACGTCGCGCTCACCCGAGAGGATGCACTTGCGTACTGGCTCATTCCCCTCCCGCTCGCGGGAGGGGTTAGGGGAGGGGTTATCCGCAGGGGCGGCAGCCGTGACTGCCCTCCCCCGACCCCTCCCGCGAGCGGGAGGGAAGTTTAGCGGCGCGGTGTCATCGGGAGGGTTCCGCATGTGCGTCCTCCTGCGCCGGAGTATTTGGGGCCGTCTTTGGAGCGTCGCGGTCGACCAGCAACTGGCCGCCCGCGCCGTAATTCTCGGTCGAGACCTCTTCGATCACGATCTGCACCGCAGCCGGGTTCTTTCCCAGCCGCTGCACGAGCGACTGGGTGACGTCGGCGACGATGCCGGACTTCTGGTCCTTGGTGGCGGACCCCGAGATGCGGATGTTGACGAAGGGCATCAGGCCTTGTCGCCCTCGCTCTTCGAGTCGGTCTTGTCCGCCTCTTCTTCAACCGAAGCGTCGTCGGTCGAAGCGTCCTCAGCCACGGCTTCGTCGGCCGTCGTGTCTTCAGCCGCAGCGTCCTCAACCACAGCGTCGTCGGCCGAAGCCTCTTCCACCGGAGTCTCGTCCGCCTCGACTTCGTCAGCCGAAGCTTCAGGCGCCTCGTCCTCGAACCAGTGCGCACGCGCGGCCATGATGATCTCGTTGCCCTGCTCGTCGCTCAAGCCGTACTCGGCGAGAATTCCGCCCTTAGGCTCAGGCCGCTTCGGCGCGTCCTCGTTGCGACGGCGCGGTTCGACACGCTTCTTCTCGACCAGCTCGTCGGTCGCGAGATCGGCGAGATCGTCGAGCGTCTTGATGCCCGCCTTGCCGAGCGTGACCAGCATCGCCTCGGTCAGATACGGCATGCCAGCCAGCGCATCGTCCACGCCGAGCGCGGTGCGCTCCTCGCGGCTGGCGGCGTCGCGACGCTCAAGCGCCTCGGTCGCGCGGTTCTGCAACTCGCCCGCGAGGTCCTCGTCGAAGCCCTCGATGCCGGCGATCTCCTCGACCTCGACATAGGCGACCTCCTCGAGGTTCGTGAACCCTTCGGCGACCAGCAGTTGGGCGAGTGTCTCGTCGACATCGAGTTCCTTCTCGAACATCGCCGAACGCTCGACGAAGTCCTTCTGGCGCTTCTCCGACGCATCGGCCTCGGTGAGGATGTCGATCGCCTTGCCGGTGAGCTGCGACGCGAGCCGCACGTTCTGGCCACGACGGCCGATCGCCAGCGACAGCTGGTCGTCGGGAACGACCACCTCGATACGCTCTTCTTCCTCGTCGATCACGACGCGGCTGACCGAAGCCGGCTGCAACGCGTTGACGACGAAGGTCGCGATGTCGGGCGACCAGGGGATGATGTCGATCTTCTCGCCCTGCATTTCCTGCACGACGGCCTGGACTCGCGAGCCCTTCATGCCGACGCAGGCGCCGACCGGATCGATGCTGGAATCATGCGAGATCACGCCGATCTTCGCGCGCGAACCCGGATCGCGGGCGGCCGCCTTGATCTCGATGATGCCGTCGTAAATCTCGGGCACTTCCTGCGCGAACAGCTTCTTCATGAAATCGGGGTGCGCGCGGCTGAGGAAAATCTGCGGTCCACGGTTCTCGCGGCGGACGTTGAGGATCAGCGAGCGGATGCGGTCGTTGACGCGCACCACTTCGCGCGGAATCTGCGCGTCGCGGCGGATCACGCCTTCTGCGCGGCCAAGGTCGACGACGACATGGCCGAACTCGACGCGCTTGACGACGCCGGTGATGATCTCGCCGGCGCGGTCCTTATACTCTTCGAACTGGCGCTCGCGCTCGGCGTCACGAACCTTCTGGAAGATGACCTGCTTGGCGGCCTGTGCGGCGATGCGGCCGAACTCGATCGGGGGCAGCGGATCGACGATGAAGTCGCCGAGTGCCGCGTCCTTCTGGAGCTTCTGCGCGCCCTTGACGTCGACCTGCTTGAAATAATCATCGACCGCCTCGACCACTTCGACGACGCGCCACAAGCGCAGATCGCCGGTGTTCGGGTCGAGCTTCGCGCGGATGTCGTTCTCGGCGCCGTAGCGCGAGCGGGCGGCGCGCTGGATCGCGTCCTCCATCGCCTCGATCACGATCGCCTTGTCGATCATCTTCTCCGACGCGACCGAATTCGCGATCGCGATCAGTTCCGCGCGGTTTGCGGTGACTGCCGTGGCCATCAATGCTGTCCTTCTTCGGTCTCGGTGCCCTGAGCATCAGGCTCGGCCACGTCTTGATAGAAAACTTCGTCCGCGCCTTCGGTGGAAAGCGGCGCGGTCGCGGCGATGAGTCGGTCGGTCATGACGAGCTTGGCGTCGGCCACCTGGCTGAAGTCGATCGTCATGATCTTGTGCTTGTTGACGTCGACGGTGATCTTCGTCCCCTCGACGCCCATCAGATTGCCCGAGATCTGCTTGCGATCCTCGAACGGCTCGACGAGGCGGATCCGCGCCTCCTGGCCTTCCCAGTCGGCAAAGTCCTGCAACCGGGTCAGAGGGCGATCGATACCGGGGCTCGATACTTCGAGGCGGTACGCGTCCTCGCCGACCGGGTCCTTGCCCTCGGCTTCGAGCGCATCGAACTTGTCCGAGATACGGCGCGACAGCTCGGCGCAATCCTCGATCACCAACTGGCGGGTGTCGGGGCGCTCGGCCATCACCTGCAACGTCGGATCGGACTTGCCGCCTTGCATGCGCACGCGCACGAGGCTCAGGCCGAGCGCCTTCGCCTCGGGTTCGATCAGGTCGGTCAGCAGGGCGATATTCGCCATCGAAATTCCAAACAGGGCCAAAGCACAGGTGATTGCCGCCGCGGAGCAAGCCCCGCAGCCTCTTCATCTGGCGATGTAGAGAAGTGGTGCCTCTATACGCGGGGTGGTGTCGCTCCGCAAGCCGGGGCAACCTTCATCGGTAACGCCGCGTTTGCGGAGAGATTTCCGGGAGAAGATCATGATTCGCAAGACGCTGTTCGCCACGGGTTTGCTGACCGCCACGCTACTCGCCTCGACTGCCTGTTCCGCGCAACCGGCGCCGGGGGGCAAGCCGTTCAAGGAGACGGTCGTCGCCGATTTCGATTCGCCCTGGGCGATGACGGTGCTGCCCGACAAGCGGATGCTGGTGACCGAAAAGCAGGGCCAGATGTTGCTCGTCTCGGCCGACGGCAAGTCGCGCCAGACGGTCGCGACGATCACAGTCGATTCGGCAGGGCAGGGCGGGCTGATGGACGTCGTCCTCGCCCCCGACTTCGCGACCAGCCAGCGCGTGTATTTCAGCTATTCGACCGCAGGCGAGGGCGGCAAGGGCGTCGTCCTTGCGCGCGGCCGTCTGCGTGCGAACGGCGGCGGCGGTGAGCGTCTAGGCGAGATCGAGACGATCTTCAGCGCGCGGCCCTTCGTCGAGGGCAACGGCCATTACTCCGGCCGCATCGCCTTCTCGCCCGACGGCAAATATTTGTTCTTCACCAATGGCGAGCGCCAGAAATTCACCCCCGCGCAGGACCCGAAGATGACACTCGGCAAGGTGCTGCGCCTCACGCTCGACGGCAAACCCGCCCCCGGCAACCCGCTGGTCTCGAAGGGCTTCGCGCCCGAAATCTGGAGCTACGGCCACCGCAACCTGCTCGGCATCGCGTTCGACGCGCAGGGTAATCTCTGGGAGCAGGAGATGGGGCCGAAGGGCGGCGACGAGGTCAATTTGATTAAGCCTGGCCTCAACTATGGCTGGCCCAACGCCTCGAACGGTAGCAACTACGACGGCCGCGATATCCCCGATCACAAGCCCGGCGATGGCTATGAGCCGCCCAAGGTATCGTGGAACCCGGTGATCTCGCCCGGCGGCCTGATGATCTATTCGGGAGCCATGTTCCCGCAGTGGAAGGGCGACGCGTTCATCGGCGGTCTGTCATCGAAGGCGCTGGTCCGCGTCGACCTGAACGGCACCAACGCGGCAAAAGGCGACCAATGGGACATGGGCGCCCGCATCCGCGAAGTCGAACAAGGCCCCGACGGCGCGATCTGGGTGCTCGAGGACGGCGGCGAATCGCAAGGCCGCCTGATCAAACTGACCGCGAAGTAAGCCACAACGCCATCCCCCTCCCGCAAGCGGGAGGGGCTAGGGGGGGGCACGCGCTCACGTCGAATGCTGACGTGGCAGTATGTCACACTCGACACACCACCGTCAGACCACGCGGAACCCGCGCGCCCACCCCTCGGTCCCCTCCCGCTTACGGGAGGGGAGGAAGATCAGTCGCGCACGATCAGGTAATTCATCCGTGCCGCGGCAATCGGCTTCTCCCGCTCGTCCTGCCAAGCCGTCGCCTCGACATTAGCCACCCGGTTCCCTAACCGCGTCACAACCCCAGCCGCCCGCGTAGGCTTATCCCGCCCACCCCGCATGAAATCGACCGTGACATTCACCGGCTTGATCCGCGCGTCGGCGCCACCTTCAGCCTCCAACGCATGCTGCAAAGCCGCAATCGCCGCCATCTCCAGCAACCCCGAGATCGCACCGCCATGCAAAAACCCCGGCCGTCCCAGCACGTCATCCGCAAACGGCATCAGCAATACCGGTGGCGCGCCGTCTTCGGCTTCGACCGACACGCGGAGGATCTCCGCATAGGGCGGCAAGCCGATCGTCATGCCTCGATCCTTCTGTTCAGACCCATGCCGGCGACATCGCCCACAACCATGAACGTCCCCGCGACATGCGCGAGCGGATCGCCCGGATCGCCGTCATGCGCCTGCCCGCGCACGAATGCGATCGAGCGCGTGATCCGGTAGCACTCCCCACGCCCGATCACTGTCTTCCCGGGCGTCGCCGGCCGCAGATAATCCACGCGCAGGTCGAGCGTCGCATGCGGCACGAACGCGTTGCGCTTGATCCAGATCGCCAGACTCGTCGCCATGTCCATCATCGTGATGATCGGCCCCGACGCGATCACGCCGCTCGCGCGGTCGCCGATCAAACGCTCGTCATAGGGCAGCGCAAGCTCCGCCCAGTCGTCGCCATGCGCATGATAGCGCATCCCCAGCGCGGCGCCGTGCCCGCCGAACCCGCGCGTCGCAAACCATTGTGGATCAAAACCAGCCATGCGCGGAGCCTCTACACGCCGCGTGCGCCTGCGCAACATTGCGGGCGCCGTTGCAGGTGGGGCCGGGGCCGGTTAGCGTTCCCGCAAAGATCGAGAGGATCGCCAGAATGAACGAGCGGGTCACAATAACCGTCGCCGAGGGCATCGCCGACGTCCGCCTCAACCGCGCCGACAAGATGAACGCGATCGACCCGGCGATGTTCGAAGGCATCGCCGCCGCGATCGACCGGCTCAAAGGGATGACGGACGTCCGCTGCGTCGTCCTGTCGGGCGAGGGCAAGGCGTTCTGCGCCGGGCTAGACATGGCATCGATGGCGAATGGCGGGTCGGGTCTGGCACTCGGCGAGCGGACGGCGGAGGGCGCAAACCTCCCCCAGCAGGTCGCCTGGGGTTGGCGCACCTTGCCCATGCCCGTCATCGCCGCAGTCCACGGCGTCGCGTTCGGCGGCGGATTCCAGATCATGTCCGGCGCGGACGTCCGCATCGCGCATCCGAGCGCGCGCTTCGCGATCCGCGAGACCTATTGGGGGCTTGTCCCCGACATGGCCGGCATCGCACTCTGGCGCACGCTCGCCCGCGACGACGTACTGCGCGAACTGACCTACACCGCGCGCGAGTTCGACGGCGCCGAGGCGTTGCGCCACGGCTTCGTCACGCGCCTGTCCGAAGACCCGCTCGGCGAGGCGATGATGCTCGCCCGCGAGATCGCGGCGCGGAACCCCCACGCGATCCAGGGCTCGAAGCGCCTCTACAACCTCGCCGCAGATGCGGACGCGGCGACGGTCCTCCTCGCCGAGACCCAAGAGCAACTGATGGTCATCCGCACCCCCAACCAGGTCGAGCAGGTCCGCGCGAACATGGAGAAGCGCGCCGCAGTGTTTGTGGACTGAGCCGCGCGTCGTCCGCACGAGAGTAACCCGTATC
>JAJNQF010000230.1 GCA_021154945.1 Sphingomonas sp. | reverse complement strand
GTGCTCACCGGCGCCGCGCTGCAGTGGACGCGCGCGGCATTCTATCGGCGGACGCGGCTGACTGCGGAGCCGTTGTCGCCCGAATGGCTGGTCGGGGTCGGCGCGGCGATCGGCCTGTCTGTGCTGATCGGGTTCTTCGCCTATCGCAGGGTCGGCTATTCGAGCGACCTGTGGTGGCAGTTCGAAACCAACGCCAACGCCTCCCGATTTCTCCGCACCAGCTTGGCGGTGGGACTGCTGCTGATCGGTGCGGCGATCTGGCGGCTGTTTGCAGCGGCGCCCATGCCGGTGATCCACGATACGCTGCCGGACGATGTCGCCGAGGCCGCACTCGCGCATGCCGACCGGACCGATGCGATGCTTGCCTTCACCGGCGACAAGCGCTTCCTGGTGTCGGACAGCGGCGATGCGTTCCTGATGTACCAGGTCAAAGGCGCGAGCTGGATCGTGATCGGCGATCCGGTCGGCCCGGCGGAGGCGTGGTCCGAACTCCTCTGGGCGATCCGCGCGCGCGCCGATGCCGCGCAGGGCCGGCTGCTGCTGTACCAGATCGGCCTCAGGATCGTGCCGATCGCGATCGAGATGGGGTTGAAGCTCGTCAAATACGGCGAGGAGGCGACCGTCGAGCTGGAGGGCTTCACGCTCGACACGCCCGACATGCGCAGCGTGCGCAAGGCGAGCCGCGTCGCCGAGCGGGCCGGCGCCGAGTTCGCGGTCGTGCCCGCCGCCGAGATGCCCGCGATCATGCCCGAATTGCACGCGATCTCCGACTGGTGGCTGGCCGACAAGAACCACGCCGAGAAGCGATTCAGCGTCGGCCGGTTCGAGCCGGGGTATATGGCGAAGTTCGACTGCGCGGTGGTGCGGATCGACGGGCGCATTGTCGCCTTCGCCAATGTCTGGGGCACGCCGAACAAGCAGGAGCTGTCGGTCGACCTGATGCGCCACGCCGAGTCGATGCCGCAGGGGGGCATGGACTTCCTGTTCACGCGGCTGATGCTGTGGGGCCACGAGCACGGCTATCGCACTTTCTCGCTGGGAATGGCGCCGTTGTCGGGGATCGAGGCGCGGCGGCTGTCGCCGACGTGGTCGAAGGTCGCCGCATTCCTGTTCCGCCATGGCGAGCGCTTCTACGGGTTCGCCGGCCTGCGCGCCTACAAGGAGAAGTTCCGCCCGAACTGGACGCCGCGCTACATCGCCTCGCCAGGCGGCACCTCGCTGCTGCGCGGGCTGATCGATTTGCAGGCTCTGGTGAGCCGGTAGGGCTTGGCCTACAAACTGTTCGCTTGGAACCAGTCGGTCGGCAAGCAAGCCTGTTTCCCCGCGAAGGCGGGGATCCAGTCTGGGCTCCCGCCTTCGCGGGAGAACAAGGAAGGGTGTGCCACCGTGGACGCCGGAACGTGGCTCTTCTGAACCTTGCCGAAGGGCCCTGCATGACGAGATGGCTTTAAACCGCAGGGCGATCCGTTCTAGGGCTCCCCCATGAGCTTCCTTCTGGCAATCGAAGGCGCCGACGGCGCGGGCAAGGCCACTGCCTCGGCATTGGTCGTCGAGCAGTTGCGCGCCGCCGGCCGCACCGCCGAGGTCGTGTCGTTCCCGCGCTATACCGAGACGGTCGGCGGCTGGGCGCTCGGCGCGATGCTGGCGGGAACGCTCCCGCGCGGCACGTCGCCGAAAGCCGCCGCGGTGCTGTACGCGCTCGACCGGATGGAGTCGCGCGATCACCTGCTGGCGACGATGGCGGCGAACGACGTGGTGGTGTTCGACCGCTACATCGCCTCGAACATGGCGTATCAGGCGGCGCAGGTCCCGGCCGACGAAGCGGACTCGATGATGGCGTGGATCGCCGATCTGGAGACGGGGTCGTTCGCGCTGCCGACGCCCGACCTGTCGGTGTATCTCGATACCCCCGCCGAGATCGCCCGCGGACTCATCCTGAAGAAGCGCAAGCGGTCCTACACCGACGATGCGTTCGACGCCTACGAGGCGGATACCGGGCTGCAGGACCGGGTGCGGACGAATTACACGGCGATGGCGAAGACGGGTCTGCTGGGTCGGTGGGCTACGGTCTCGACCGTAGAGAACGGCGCGTCGCGGGCGCCCGCCGAGATCGCCACGGAGATCGTCGCGCTGCTCGACTGACGACCGCGTAAAACGCCAGTGGCTGATCCACTCCGGCGAACACTGCACCACCCCGGCGAAGGCCGGGGCCCAATTGGAGGGCGTTGCTAATTGAGCGCTGCCCTCCATTACCAAAACCTTTCCAATTGGGCCCCGGCCTCCGCCGGGGTGGTGCCCGTGGGACAGCACGCCATCCTAACTTTTTTGTCATCTAAGGATTCCGCATTGCAGCATAAGTAAACGCCATTACTTAGCACGCTAATGACTTCCTCCCGTGCCGTCCTCGAATCCTCCTACGCCCGCACCCTCCTGCCGCTCGCCCGCCTGTGGCGGCAGGCGGCGGATCGGGCGCTCAGCGACATGTGCGTGTCCGCATCGTCGGGATGGGCGCTGGTCCAGGTCGGCCGGCTCGGCGACGACGTGCGCCAGACCGATCTCGCCAACCAGCTCGACGTGACGCAGGCCTCGCTCGTCCGCTCGATCGATCAGATGACCGCCGCCGGCCTCGTCGAGCGCCGCCGCGATCCCGCCGATGCGCGCGTCAGCCGGATCCGCCTGACCGAGCGCGGCCGCACGCTCGTCACCACGATCGAGGCGAAGTTCAGCACCCTGCGTCATGAAATGCTCGAAGGCGTTTCCGACGACGACCTCGCGACAGCCCTGCGCGTGGCGGAGCAACTCGGCGCGCGGTTCATGGCGGATCGCGCGCGATGAGCCTGCCCCGATGATCCTCGCCCGGTTCGGCGCGAAGGAAGCGCTCTTCTCGATCAAATGCCTGATCGCCGCGTTCCTCGCCTACTACATCGCGCTCAAGATCGGCCTGACGCGCCCCTATTGGGCGGTGACGACGTCCTATATCGTCGCGCAACCGCTGGCCGGCGCGGTGCTGTCGAAGGCAGTGTTCCGCGTCGCGGGCACGGTGCTCGGCGCGATCGCCGCGGTCGTGCTGGTCCCCAATCTCGTCAACGCGCCCGAACTCCTGTCGCTCGGCCTCGCGCTGTGGCTCGGGCTGTGCCTCTATATCTCGCTGCTCGACCGGACGCCGCGCGCCTACGTCTTCCTACTCGCCGGCTATACCGCCAGCATCATCGGCTTCCCCTCGGTCGCGACCCCCGGCGCGGTGTTCACCACCGCTGCGCTACGCGTGCAGGAGATCACGATCGGCATCCTCTGCGGCAGCCTGATCCACGGCCTCGTCTTCCCGCAGACCGTGACCGCGGCGCTGCTCGGCCGGATCGACGCGATCCTGGCGGACGCCGAGCGCTGGTCGCGCGATTCGCTGGCCGGCGAGTCCGATGCCCAGCTCGATCGCGACCGCCGCCGCCTCGCGCTCGATATCAACGAGCTGCATCAGCTTTCCATCCATCTGCCGTTCGACACCGCGCGCCTGCTGCCCCGCGTCCGGACGTTGCGCGCGTTGCAGGCCGAACTGTCGATACTGCTGCCGCTCGCGAGCGCGGTCGACGACCGGATCGTCGAGCTGAAGCGAGGCGCCGACGCCCCCCGCCCCGAGGCGCTCGCGCTGATCGAGGACGTCCGCGAGTGGCTGCGCGATCCGCCACCCGCCACCGAGCGCGGCGCAACCGCCGACGCGCTGATCGCGCGCGCGCGTGCGCTCGAGCCGCCGGTCGACGACACGCTGATCTGGCGCGATGCGTTGCGGTTGAGCCTGCTCGCCCGCCTCGGCGAGCTGGTCGACGCACACCGCAACGCCCGCGACCTGCGCGATCAGATGCGCTCGCCGTCGCGCACGCCCGTCACGCCCGCGGTCGCCCGCCTGCTCGCGCGCACCGCCAAGCGCCCGCTGCACCGCGACCGCGGGATCGCACTGCGCGCCGCCGCCGGCACGATCATGACGATCCTGCTCGGCTGCGCATTCTGGATCGGCACCGGCTGGTCGGACGGCGCAGGCGCGGTGCTGATCGCCGGCGTTTGTTGCGCGCTGTTCGGCAACAGCGACAACCCTGCCCCGGCGATCAAGGCGTTCTTCTACGGGACCATCCTGGGGCTGATCGTGTCCGCGGTCTACGCCTTCGCGATCCTGCCGCGGGTGACCGACTTCGTGACGCTGGCCGCGGTCCTCGCACCCCCCATGCTGATCGGGGGCATGTTCCTCGCGCGGCCCTCGACCTTGCTCGTGACGCTCGGCGCGCTGCTCGGCGGGTTGAATACGGTCGGGTTGAACGACCGCTTCGGCGGCGGCTTCGACGCGTTCCTCAACGGCGGCATCTCGCAGCTGATTGGCACGCTGTTCGCGGTCGTCACGGTCGGCCTGTTCCAGACGATTGGCGCGGATACCAGCGCTCGGCGGCTGATCCGCGCGGGCTGGCGCGAACTGGCGGCTCGCAGCGATTCGCCCGGCCGCCCCGACGCCGCCGGTTGGATCGCCCGGATGCTCGACCGTATCGGGCTGCTCGCGCCGCGGCTCGCATTGCAGGGCGAGGACCCCGGCAAGCCGTTGCTGGACGCGCTGACCGACCTGCGTGTCGGCGTCGCGGTCGGCGAATTGCGCCAGTTGCGGCTCGACGGCACGCCGAACGAAGCCTCGCTGATCACGCCCGTTCTCAAGGGGATCGGCGCGCATTACCGCGCGCTGCGCCCCAACGAACCGGCGCCGCCCGAGCCCGACCTGCTCGCCGGGATCGACACCGCGATGACCGGGTTCGCGACCAGCACGCCAGACCGACACCGTATCAGCATGCTCGCGCTGACCTCGCTGCGCCGCAACCTGTTCCCAGCCGCGCCGCCTTATCTGGCACCTGCTTACGGAGTGGCGGCATGACCGGCGAAATCTCGATCGGCGGCGTCTATCTGCCGAGCCTCCTGCTGCTCGCGGTCGCCGCCGTCATCCTCACCGGCGTCGCCACACGACTGCTCGCCTTCGCCGGCGCCTATCGCGCGGTGACGTATCGACCGCTCGTCGATCTCGCGCTGTTCATCCTCATCCTCGGGCTGCTCGCCCTGCTCACCGGACCTTCCGCATGACTACTGCCCGCCTCAAATCGTTGCTCGCCCCCCTTAGCCGCTCCGCCGTCACGATCGTGATCGTCGCGCTCGCGGTGCTGGTCGCGCTGTGGCTGTGGAAGCGGTACGAGACCGATCCGTGGACGCGCGACGGGCATATCCGCGCCGACATCGTCCGCGTGACGCCCGACGTCGCCGGCCTCGTCACGCGGGTCGCGGTGCACGACAACCAGGCGGTGAAGCCCGGCGACGTGCTGTTCGTGGTCGATCGCCCGCGCTTCGAACTGACGCTAGCGCAGTCGGACGCCTCGATCGCGAGCGCCCGTGCGACTCTGCTCCAGGCCCGCCGCGAAGCGCAGCGCGATCTCGCGCTCGGCGATCTGGTGGCGAAAGAGACGCACGAGCAGAACGTCGCGCGTGTCGCCACCGCCTCCGCCGCACTGGCGCAAGCACAGAGCGCACGCTCGACAGCAGCGCTCAACCTCGCCCGCACGACGGTGCGGGCGACGGTGCACGGGATCGTCACCAACCTCGATCTCCACCCCGGCGACTACATCGCGACCGGCGCGCAGGCGATGGCGCTAGTCGACACCGACTCGCTGCGCGTCGAGGGCTATTTCGAGGAAACCAAGCTCGGCAGCATTCATCTCGGCGACCCGGTGATCGTCCACCTGATGGGCGAACCGCAGGCGCTGCACGGCCGCGTCGACAGCATCGCCGCGGGGATCAACGACAGCGAGCGGACGAATACGACCAACCTGCTGCCAAACGTGAACCCGACCTTCAACTGGGTCCGCCTCGCGCAGCGCATCCCGGTGCGGGTGAAGCTGACGCACGTGCCGAAGGGGGTGCAACTGATCGTTGGCCGCACCGCAACGGTGACCGTCGAACCTCGGGTCGCACCGGGAACGACGGCATGATCCCAGGTCACCGCTCCGCTTCACACGAACGCGCACCTTCTTCCCCCCTCCCTGAAAGGGAGGGGCCGGGGGTGGGTCGGCTTCCGCAAATCCGAACCGTGGTGCCACGAGCCGGCCAACCCACCCCCAACCCCTCCCTTCCAGGGAGGGGGGCAGTTGCGGCTGCCTGCGCCCTCGCCCTCGCCGCCTGCACCACAGCGGGCCCGAACTACGCGCTCCCCGAGTCCGCCGCCGTCAACCGCCCGTCCGCGCAAGGCAAGTTCGACAGTGGCAACGAAAAGGCGTTCGTCGACACCCCGCTCCCCGATCACTGGTGGCAGCTCTACGGCGACCCCCGCCTCGACGGCTTCGTCACCGAAGCGCTCGCCGCCAACACCGACCTGCGCGCCGCCGATGCCAACCTCCGCCGCGCCGACGCGGTGGTCGCCGAAGTCGCCGCTGGCCGCACGCTGTCGACAATGCTCGGCGGCGGCACCTCGCTCGACCGGCCGTACACGACCGGCGGCAACCTCCCCGGTACGCTCGACTACAACCTCGGCATCACGCTCGCCTACCCGCTCGACCTGTCGGGCCGGATCCGACGCGCGATCGAAGCAGCGCAGGGCGATGCCGAGGCCGTCGCCGCCGCCCGCGACAATGTCCGCGTCACCGTCGCCGCGGAAACCGCGCGCAGCTATGCCGCCGCCTGCACCGCCAACATGGTGCTCGCTGCCAACACCCGGATCCTCACGCTGCAACGCCAGACGCTCAGCGTCACCCAGCGCCTGCAACGCGGCGGCCGCGGCACCGCGTTCGACGTGACGCGCGCAAGAACCGCGGTCGACCAGAGCGAGGCGCTGATCCCGTCGCAGGTCGCGACGCGCACTGCCGCGCTCTACAGGCTCGCCACGCTGATGGGCCGCGCGCCCGCCGATTACCCGAAGGACGTCGCCACCTGCGCAAGGCCGCCCGCGCTGAACCGTCCGCTGCCGATCGGCGACGGCAGTGCGCTGATCCGCCGTCGCCCAGATATCCGTGGCGCGGAACGTACGCTCGCCGCCGCGACCGCGCGGATCGGCGTCGCGACCGCCAACCTCTACCCACAAGTCAGCCTCGGCGGGTCGGCCGGGTTCACCGGGCCGGTGTCGTCGCTCGGCTCGGGCAACGCATTCCATCTCGGGCTCGGGCCGTTGATCAGCTGGAGCTTCCCCAACCGCCCGGTCATCCGCGCGCAGATCGCGCAGGCCGGCGCGGCCGCGGACCAGGCGCTCGCGCAGTTCGATTCGACCACATTGGAAGCCCTCCGCCAGACCGAAACCGCGCTCTCCGCCTATGCCCGCGAAGGCGACCGCAACGCCGCGCTTCGCCGTGCCCAGTCCAGCGCCGCGCGCGCCGCGGATCAGGCGGGGACCCTCTACCGGTTCGGCCGCACCGACTTCCTCTCGCTGCTGACCGCGCAGGCCGCGCTGACCACCGCGCAGGCAAACCTCGCCGCGTCCGACGCGCTGCTGGTCGATCGTCAGGTCGACGTCTTCAAGGCACTCGGCGGAGGGTGGCAGACATGAGGCTCCGCAGACGCGGGCTCGCCTCGATCAACAGCGAGATCCGCGACGGCATCATGCCCGCCGCCGACACCATCGCGCGCGTCGCCAGGGACCCGGACGCGTTGCCGCACACGCCGAGCAACTACCGCGTCACCGCGCTGATCATCGCCTGCGCGTTGTTCATGGAGCAGATGGATTCTACCGTGCTCGCGACCGCGCTGCCGACGATGGCGCGCGATTTCGGCGTGCCCGCGACCAGCATGAGTTCGGCGCTGACCTCGTACCTGCTGGCGCTGGCGATCTTCATCCCCGCCAGCGGACGCCTCGCGGACCGGTTCGGCTCGCGCACCATTTTCCGCGCGGCGATCCTGATCTTCGTCGGCGGATCGATGCTGTGCGGCCAGGCGACCAGCCTGCCGTTCATGATGGTCGCGCGCTTCCTGCAAGGCTTGGGCGGCGCGATGATGATCCCGATCGGCCGCCTCGTCCTGCTCCGCAGCGTCGCCAAGGAGGACATGGTCCAGGCGATGTCTTGGCTGATCATGCCCGCGCTGATCGGCCCGATCCTGGGCCCACCGGTCGGCGGCGCGATCGTCACCTATCTCGACTGGCGCTGGATCTTCTATCTCAACGTCCCGATCGGGCTGCTCGGCGTGGTGCTCGTGACGCGCTTCATCGGCGAGGTCCGCGAGGACAAACCGGCCAAGTTCGACGTCCCCGGCTTCATGCTGTCGGGCGTGTCGCTCGGCTGCCTGCTGTTCGGGTTCGAGATGACCAGCCGCACTGGCGAATTGCCGCGCGCGATCGTCTTGATAGGGGTCGGGCTGGTCGCCGGCGTCGCTTACATCCGCCATGCCAAGCATCGTAGCGACCCGATCCTCGACCTGTCGCTGATGCGTATCCCAACCTTCCGTCTCTCAGTGATCGGCGGATCGCTGACCCGCATTACGCAGGGCGCGCAGCCGTTCCTGCTGCCGATGATGCTCCAATTGGGCTTCGGCATGACCGCGGCGGCGAGCGGCGCGATCACGATTGCCGGCGCGATCGGATCGCTGATGATGAAAAGCCTCGCGCCGCGCGTGTTGCGCCGCTTCGGCTTCCGCAACAGCCTTATCGTCGGCGGCCTGTGCGCGAGCTCGGGCTATGCGGTCGCCGGCCTTTTCCGCCCCGACTGGCCGATCCCGGTGATCTTCGGCGTGCTGATGATCTCGGGCTTTTTCATGTCGTTCCAATTCTCGGCGTACAACACGATCGCGTATGACGAGATCCCGTCGTCGCGGATGAGCAGCGCGACCAGCTTCTACGCGACGTTCCAGCAACTGATGCTGTCGCTCGGAATCTGCGTAGGGGCGGCGTCGCTGCATTTCGGGATGCTGGGGACGGGCGCGACGCGGCCGGCACTGGCGGACTTCACGCTGGCGTTCCTGGTGGTGACCGCGGTGTCGGCGTCGGCGACTATCTGGAACCGCCGGTTCGCGG
>JAJNQF010000227.1 GCA_021154945.1 Sphingomonas sp. | reverse complement strand
ATCAAATGGCATTACCAGTATACGCCGCACGACGGCTGGGATTTCGACGGCGTGAACG
This sequence comes from Sphingomonas sp., assembly GCA_021154945.1. Classification (GTDB taxonomy): domain Bacteria; phylum Pseudomonadota; class Alphaproteobacteria; order Sphingomonadales; family Sphingomonadaceae; genus Sphingomonas. Next base: position 16,296 of record JAJNQF010000227.1, on the reverse strand, counting down.
AGTTCATCCCGTTCGATGCCAAGATCGGCGGCAAGATGATGAAGCTTGGCGCGCAAGCTAATCGCAACGGCTATTTCTTCGTGCTAGACCGGACGACCGGCAAGTTCATCTCGGCCAATCCGTTCGTGTCCAAGACGACCTGGGCAAAGGGCTATACCAAGGCCGGCCGGCCCATCTTCGACGATACCAACCGTCCGGGTCCGCCTTCGACCGAAAAGGGTACGACGGTGTTCTCCGCGCCTGCGTTCCTCGGCGCCAAGAACTGGATGCCGATGGCGTATAGCGGCCAGACGGGGATGTTCTACGTGCCTTCCAACGAATGGGGCATGGATATCTGGAACGAGCCGATCGCGTACAAGAAGGGCGCGGCCTATCTGGGCGCGGGCTTCACGATCAAGCCGCTGTACCCCGATCATATCGGCGTGCTGCGCGCGATCGATCCCGCCACCGGCAAGATCGCTTGGGAATACAACAACAAGGCGCCACTGTGGGGCGGGGTGCTCGCGACCGCGGGGAATTTGGTCTTCACCGGCACGCCCGAGGGCTATCTGAAGGCATTCGACGCGAAGACCGGCAAGGAACTCTGGAAGTTCAACACCGGATCGGGCGTGGTCGGTTCGCCGGTCACTTGGACCCAGGACGGCGAGCAGTTCGTCGCGGTCATGTCGGGCTGGGGTGGCGCGGTGCCGCTATGGGGTGGTGAGGTCGCCAAGGCGGTGCAGCATATCAACCAGGGCGGTGCGCTCTGGGTGTTCAAGCTGCCAAAATCGTGATGATCGAGAATGGGATGTCGCAGGCGGCATCCCATTCCTTGTCGCGCGCTGAGCCGGTACACCAGCCGCGGGCAGGGGGGCATGACGTGGAACGGGTGCTAATCGCGGACGATCATCCGCTCGTACGGGACGGACTCCGCACCGTCATCTCGGTCGCGTTCGATCAGTGCGAATTGTTCGAGGCGTCGTCGATCGCCGAGGCCATCGCAATCGTCGAGCGTGAAGGCGATTTCGACCTCGTCCTGCTCGATCTCAACATGCCCGATGCCGAAGGGTTTTCGGGACTTGCCCAGATGCGCGACCGGTTCCCGTCGGTACCCGTCGTGATCGTATCGGGTGCGTGCGAGGGCGGTTTGATCAGCGCGTCGATTGCCAACGGCGCGGCCGGGTTCATCCCGAAGTCGCTCAAGCGCAGCGCGATCGTCGAGGCGATCCAGTCAATCCTGGCGGGCGACGTCTTCATGCCGGAAGAATTCCGGACTATCGGCGCGGACAATGTCGCACTCGACGACATCCGCCGCCGCGTCGAAACGTTGACGCCGCAACAGCGCGTCGTGTTGGGGCTGGTCGTCGGCGGCAAGCTCAACAAGCAGATCGCGTTTGAACTTGATGTCTCGATGACGACGGTGAAGGCGCACGTCTCGGCGATCCTGGCGAAACTGAACGTTTATAGCAGGACCCAAGCCGTGATCCTGGCAAACAAGATCAATTTCGTGCCGGCACCGTTGGCGGCCCGGCACTGAGGAGACCGATTAAAGTTTACCGACATTCGAGCTTTTAACCTTCCCTTGCCAGGAGGGGGTGTCGCGAACGCGACTGAGGGGGAGGTTACGGAACGGAGATGGTCGTTTGCCACCCCCTCCTTCGGGCGCCCCCCCCCGGGGGATGACAATCGCCTTTTGCGTGTTCTACCCTGTCAGCCGCGCCAGCAACGCCCGCAACTGCGCCGGCTTCACCGGCTTCTGCAATACATGCAGACCGGCACCCAGCAACCGGTCGCGCAGGTCCGGTTCGCGGTCCGCGGTGATGATCACCGCCGGTGTCGGCCGGTCGAGCAACGTACGCAACTGGGCCACGACGACTTCCCCGGTCATGCCGTTACCCAGATGATAGTCCGCCAGGATCACCTCTACCGGTGCGCTAGACGCGGCGATCGCTTCCCTCGCCTCGGACCCACCGACCGCGGTCAAGACGTCGCAACCCCAGCCCTCCAGTACGGCCCGCATGCCTTCGAGGATTATTTCCTCGTTGTCGATTACTAGCACGGTGCGCGCGGCGATCCCGCGGCGGGCGGCGGGGGTGGCGGCGCAAATCTGACGCGTACCCTCGACTGTCAGCGGCACCGTCACGCAGAAGGTCGACCCTTGACCGATCGCCGATCGCACGCCGATCGGGTGGTCTAGCATTCGCCCGGCACGCTGCACGATCGCGAGGCCTAGACCCATGCCACGCTCATGCCCCGAGTTCAGCCGGCGAAACTCTTCGAAGATCTCACCATGGTGCGTGGGATCGATCCCCGCACCAGTATCGGTGACCGCGATCTGGACATGCGCTCCTTCGTGCCGTGCGGCCATCACAACGCCACCCTGCCGGGTGTAGCGCAGCGCGTTCGACAAGAAGTTCTGCAGGATTCGTCGCAGCAGGCGCGCGTCCGTGCGGACCCAGGCGGTGGTCGGCTCGACAGTCAGCGTCAACCCGCGCGTGCTTGCCGCCAGCGCGAACTCGGCGTGCAGCGCGCGCATCAATTCGCCGAGCGGCACGTCAGTGATCTCGGGCGTTACCGCGCCTGCGTCGAGCTTCGAGATTTCCAGCAGTGCTTCGAGCAAGTCCTCAATCGAGTCTAGCGCCGAGCCGGTCTGTTCGACCAACGTCCGATTCGCCGGCGCCAATCGGCGTGTTGCCAAGGCCGAGACAAACAATCGCGCGGCGTTCAACGGCTGCAAGAGATCGTGGCTCGCGGCGGCGAGGAACCGTGTCTTCGACAGGTTCGCCTGTTCCGCGGCGGTCTTCGCCTCGCGCATCGCGGCCTCGGCGGCGACGCGTTCAGCGACCTGCTGCTGAAGCTCCATATTGACCGCGACGACCGCGGCAGTGCGTTCCTGCACCCGGCGTTCGAGCGTCTCGTTCGTCTCGCGCAACGCCGCCGCCGCACGCAGCCGGTCGGTGACGTCGTCGAAGCTCATCACCATGCCGCCTCCCGGCATCGGCAATCGTCGCACCTCGACGCTGCGGCCATCCTCCAGCGCGCGAACTGCTACGATTTCCGGTTCTCCTTCGCCGAGCCAGCCAAGCGTGTCGGCAGCGTCGGCACGCGGTAACGCGGTGCGGCACCACTGGATCAATGCGGCGTGCTCCGCTATTTCCAGCCTTGCCCGCGTCGGCTGCAGCTTGAGAAACGCGAGCAGCGGATCGTTCCACGCAAGCAGCGCGCGTTCACGATCGAACACGCACACGCCCTGCGGCATCGCATCGAGCGTCGCCTGCAACACGACCGCGCGCTCGGCGAGCTCGCGCGCGCGCAATCGGGCATCCTCGGCCTTGATGTCGGTGATGTCGGTATAGACGCCGACGACGCCGCCTTCGGTTGTGCGCCGCTCGTTGACCTGGATCCAGCGGCCGTCGGCAAGCGCGATAACCTGGCCACCCTCAGCGAGCTCATGCGCCGCGCCACGCTCCGATATCCAGCGATCGGGTGCGACCATCGCTCCGAGCATCCCGCTGGTTTCGCCGATCTTGCCTAGAATCTCGTCGAAGCGCACACCTGGTACGATCTGGTCGGCGACCTTGGGCCAAAGCGACAAATAGGTCTGGTTGCATAGCACCAGCCGATCGTCCGCGTCGAAGATCGCGAATCCCTCGTTGATCGTTTCGATCGCGTCGCCCAAACGGCGGCGTGCACTGTCTGCGGCGTCGGTCGCCTGAGCGAGTTCGGCGTTGGTCGAGGCGAGTTCGCCGAGCGCGCGTTCCAGGTCCGCCGTCCGTTCACGGACCTTCCCCTCCAGCGAGATCGCGGTCTCAAACACCGAAAAAGCGTTGCCGCGCAGATCGGTCGATCGCTCGACCCGGCCCATCAGAGACGCGTTGATCCGCGCGAGTTTCCCCAGCTGGATTTCGAGCGAGGCGACCCGGTCGTCGCGATGCCCATCAGTATCCGCGATCATCGCCCGATCGCCAGCCCGCTGAAAGTCTGGTTGACGTGCAGCGCGTGATATTGCTCGCCGTACGTATTGAACCCAACGACACCTCGATCTGCGAACAGCGCCGATACCGCGCTGCGCAATTGGCGCTGCTCAACCTCGACGTTATTCAGGACACAGTCGAAGCCGAGGATACGGTCGATCCCGCCGACCGAAAGATCGAGATTTTCGAACAGGTCGTGGAGATTCTGCATGATGTCGGTCGCTTCGCCCAACGTCAGGACGATACCCTCGTCGATCGCGCAGTAGAAGGTGAGGCTACCATCGGGGTTCGCGGTCTGGATCGATCGCACGAAATATTCGCCGCCTGCGCGGACCATCGGCGGGTGTGCCGCGAAGTGGTTGGGGCTGAGTTCCGCCACGGTCGTGCCGATCAGCCGCGCATATTCCTCGACCGCGGGCTCGGCATTGATCTCATGGACGATGCGCGTCACCGGGTCGGCGACGGTGATGACCATCTTGACGCCGCCCGGGCCGTAATGCTGCGCACGAAACACCTTCATGCGTCGCGACGACGACAGGATTGCGACGATCGCGGCGTCGCGGCGAAACTGCCCTTCGTAGAACACGAACGTCTCGCGGAAATCGAGGCCATCGCCCGACGAGCCGCCGATCAGCGGCACCTCGCCCAGCGCATCCTGCAACGTCAGCGTCAGCATCTCTTCGCGATGCGAAAGCCCGTCGACCAGGAAGATCGCGGCGTGGCTTGGCGTGTCGCCCAGTTGCGGTCCTGGCAGCGCCGCGGTGGCGACCATCGAGCGCACCGTCTGCTGTGCGACGCGCGCATCGAACGTGTCGAGATTCTCGAAACAGGTCGCGCTCAATCGGAAATCGCTCGCGGGAAAGCCGATCGCGGTGATCGTGCCCTCGTCCAATCCGTCCGGCGTGATCTCGCCGGACGACGTACAACCGACGATCGTCAGACCCTCGGCACGGCTGCCGATCGCTTCGGCCAATGCGTCGAGCGGGTATCGGCTCGAACAGAACAGGACGATGCCAGCGAGTTCGGGCAGATCGAGCCGACCGAACAGATCGCGGATCGCCAGTTCGGGATCGGTCACGCGGGTCGCGGCGACACGGATCGGTGAGGACGGTGCACGCGACGGGTGAGGCGGAACGAACATCGCCGCGATCATGTCATGCTTGGGCAGTCCCGTCATCCGCCGATCGACCGGGTCAGGCGCCACGCTCGGGCGGGCCGGCCGCGTCGAGCGCATCGACTTCGGCGTCGGTAAAGACGCGGCTGCGGATCATGAAGCGCAGTCCCTCGGGTCCTTCGAGCGAGAACCCCGCGCCGCGCCCCGGGACGACGTCGATCGTCACCTGGGTATGCCGCCAATAGTCGAATTGCGCGGCGCCGATCCAGACGGGGACGCCACCTTCCGCCGTGCCGGGCGCGATCCGCCCGAGCAGGATGTCCTGCGTTCCGACGCGGAATTCTTCTGCCGGATAGCACATCGGCGCCGACCCATCGCAGCAGCCGCCGGACTGGTGAAACATCAGTGGGCCGTGCTGCGCGGCAAGCTTCGCTATCAGCGCATCGGCAGCGGCGGTGGACAGGATCCGGGGCGGGGCGAGCGTAGCAAAGGTCATGGAGCCAGCCTTGAAAACGGAAAAATGCGGCGGACCCTGAGGCCCGCCGCAGTGCGGTCGCGAGATCATGGGAGAAAGGGGATCCGATCTCGCGTGCGTACCAGAAGCTGTATCAGAAGAAGCCAAGCGCCTTGGCCGAATAGCTGACCAGCAGGCACTTGGTCTGCTGATAGTGATCGAGCATCATCTTGTGGTTCTCGCGGCCGATGCCCGACTGCTTGTAGCCACCGAATGCGGCATGCGCAGGGTAGAGGTGGTAGCAGTTGGTCCATACGCGCCCGGCCTGGATACCGCGGCCCATCCGGTAGGCGGTCGTGCCGTTGCGCGACCAGACGCCGGCGCCAAGGCCGTAGAGCGTGTCGTTGGCGATCGCGAGCGCGTTGGCTTCGTCCTTGAAGGTCGTCACCGCGACGACGGGTCCGAAGATCTCTTCCTGGAAGACGCGCATCCTGTTGTTACCCTCGATGATCGTGGGCTCCATGTAATACCCGTCGGAGAACTCGCCGTCGTGCTGCGCGCGTTCGCCGCCAGTCAGAATCTTGGCACCTTCCGCCTTGCCGATATCGATGTACGACAGGATCTTCTCGAGCTGGTCGTTCGACGCCTGCGCGCCGATCATCGTCGAGGGATCGAGCGGCGAGCCCATTTTGATCGCCTTCACCCGCTCGATCGCGCGCGCGATGAACTTTTCGTAGATCGATTCCTGGATCAGCACGCGGCTCGGGCAGGTGCAGACCTCGCCCTGATTAAGCGCGAACATCGCGAAGCCTTCGAGACACTTGTCGAAATAATCGTCGTCGGCGTCCATCACGTCGGCGAAGAAGATGTTGGGCGACTTGCCGCCGAGTTCGAGCGTAACGGGGATCAGGTTCTCCGTCGCATATTGCATGATCAGGCGGCCGGTGGTCGTCTCGCCGGTGAACGCGATCTTTGCGATGCGCTTGTTCTGCGCGAGCGGCTTGCCCGCCTCGACGCCGAAGCCGTTGACGACATTCAGCACGCCCGGTGGCAGCAGGTCGCCGATCACGTCCATCAGCACCATGATCGACATCGGCGTCTGCTCGGCGGGTTTCAGCACGACGCAGTTGCCGGCACCCAGCGCAGGTGCGAGCTTCCACACCGCCATCAGGATCGGGAAGTTCCACGGGATGATCTGGCCGACGACGCCCAGCGGCTCGTGAAAATGATAGGCGATCGTATCGTGGTCGATCTCGGAAATGCCGCCTTCCTGCGCGCGGACGCAGCCGGCAAAATAGCGGAAATGGTCGATTGCGAGCGGGATATCGGCGTTGGTCGTCTCGCGGATCGGCTTGCCGTTGTCGATCGTCTCGACCATTGCGAGCAGATCGAGCTTTTCCTCCATCCGGTCGGCGATCTTGTTGAGGATGTTGGCCCTCTCGGCCGGGCTGCTCTTGCCCCAGGCGTCTTTAGCGGCGTGCGCGGCGTCGAGCGCCAGCTCGATGTCCTCGGCGGTGCCGCGCGCGACCTGGCACACCGTCTTGCCGGTGACGGGGGAAGGGTTGTCGAAATACTGCCCCTTGGTCGGCGCGACCCACTCGCCACCGATGTAATTGTCGTATTTCGATCGGATCGCGATCTGGCCCTTCAACTGGTCGAGTGCCTGCTGCAGCATGATAATCCCTCCTCGGTACAATTCGCCCGCGCGTCAGTGGTGGCGGACGAATCTGTGGCTTGCAGCGACCATCGACCTGCTGCGGCGCACGCGCCATTGCACCAAAGGGCAATTGCGGGATCGTGCCGCAGCGTGCGTGAGGGGACGGCAATCGCGGGTCGAGCCGCGCGCGTTTCAGGAGAGTATCGCATGAAGCTTATCATCGCATCACTGGCGGCAACCGTCGTTTTCGCGGCGGCACCCGCATCCGCCAAGGACGTCACCGTCCATATGAAGACCAGCGGGCAGGGGGGCATGATGGTGTTCGAGCCATCTTTCATCAAGGCGCAGCCGGGCGACGTGATCCACTTCGTCCCGACCAACCCGAGCCACAACGCCGAGACGATCCCGACGATGCTGCCTGACGGGGTCGCACCGAGTTCGGGGCTGATGAACAAGGAGTTCGTTCTCCCCGTCACCAAGCCGGGCATCTACGGCATCAAGTGCAAGCCCCATTACGCGATGGGCATGGTCGCGGTCGTCCAGGTCGGCAACGGCCCCTCCGCGAACCTTGCCGCGGCCAAGGCGGTGAAGGTCCCTGGATTGGCCGGCAAGCGCATGGCCGCCGCACTCGCACAGGCGAAGTAAGATGGCCGGTATCCTGCTCGTCAGCTATCCCGTCACTGAAGGCGCACGCTTCGATCGCGCCTATTACACGGACACGCACATGCCGCTCGTGAAGGAGAAATGGGGACCGCTAGGCCTGACCGATGCGTTGGCGTTGTTTCCCGACGACGATGCGCCGGCTGCCGTCGCGGTGGCGGTACTGACCTTCACCGATGGGGCCGTGCGCGATGCGGCGATGTCAGCGCCGGTAGCAGCAGAGGTGTTCGGCGATGTTCCGAACTTCACGACGATAAGCCCCGCGGCGCAACGCCTTACCGGGTGACGTCTTTACCCCTCCCCAGCGAAGGGAGGGGCCCGGGATGGGTAGGTTCGTGACGGGATTGCGCCTGCCCCATACCTACCCATCCCACCCCTCGAGGATGCGCTATTCACGTCCGAACGGCACCGCATCGACCAGCGGTCGCCCGCTTTCGCTCCAACCATCGGTACCGTCCGCATACCAATAGACATGCCCGTACCCCGCCTTCGCCAACCGGCGCGAGGCGTTCCAGCTCATCCAGCAGTCGGCGAGGCAGAACACGATCAGCGGACGCGGATCGCGCTTGCCGCGAAGCGATGCGACGCCCGTTTCGAACCATGCCGCGATGCCGGGATCAACCACCCCGCGCCCCGCTTCGGGAAACCAGTGCGCCCCAGCGATGCTCGGACGCGGCTTGGCCAGCCGCCAGACGCCCGTCGCCGCATCGCGTACGCCACCCTCGGCCGGCATCACGTCGATCAGGATGGCGCGCTTCCTCGTGCGCAGCCGCGCCACGGTCGTCGTATCGATCCTTGGTACGCGCTCGGGGGCGGTCGGAACGATCGCGCGGTAATGCGCGGTGCGGTATCCGGTCGTGGCGTCGATATCGGAGCGAGGAGCGACCGTTTGCGCAGCGACTGCGACCGCGAAAACCAAGATACGAATCACCGCGGCTCTCCTCCCAAAGTCGGATTGTAGCGCATCCCTCTCGTGCGTACCTTTCTACCAAGGTATGAAGACACTTAGCATCTTGCTCGCCGGCCTTTCGGCCTTTTCTGCCACCGCCGGTGCGGCGCTGCCGAAGGACCAGCTCGGCTCGCCGATGTTCGGTTATGTCGGCAAGCAGGTGTTCGGCGAAAACGCGGTCGTCCGGTTCGATCCGCGAGTGAAGGTCGACTTTCCGAAGATCGCGGAAAATCAGCGCTCCTTTCCGGTCCAGGTCGATGCGCGCGGTATACCCGACGTCATGCGGATCGTGATCTTCGCCGATATGAACCCGATCCAGCAATCGATCGATTTCACTCTGGCGAATGCCGAGCCGTTCATCGCGACCCGGATCAAGCTCGATCAGCGCACGCCGGTGCGCGGAGCGGTACAGCTGAAGGACGGCAGCTGGCTCGTCTCGGGTGGCTGGATCGACGCGGCGGGCGGCGGCTGTTCGGCACCACCGGTCAGCCGCGTCAAGGGCGACTGGGCGCAGCATCTCGGCGAGTCCCGCGGGCGGCTTTGGGAAAGTGCCGGTGCTGCGCGTATCATGCTGTCGTTCCGGCATCCGATGGACACCGGCTTCGTCGACAATATCCCGGCCTATTATCTCGAACAGATAAAGGTCACGTCCTCGGGCGGCAGCGCGATCGGCACGGTTCATATGCAGGCGTCGGTTGCCGAGGATCCGGTCCTGACGCTCATGCCCAAGATCAAGCCAGGCGAGTCGGTCTCGTTCGACGGCCGTGACACCAACGGCATCGAATACGCCGGCACCTTGACCGCAGCAACGGTGAATGCAGCAGTGCAGGGAGCAGGTCGCTGATTCACCGACGAGCATTCGTCGGCGGCTGCCTGGCGAGCGTTGCAGCGATGCCGGTCGTGGCAGCCGCGTTTCAATATGGCCTGAAACCGGAGGTCGTCGCCGATGGCATCTGGGTGGTGCGCGGCGCCGACGACGCGATCCTGATGGGCAATGGCGGCGCGATCGCCAACGTCACGATCCTTGATACCGCGGACGGCGCAGTGCTGGTCGATGCGGGTCCGTCGCTGCGCTATGGTACCGAGCTGACCGCGCTTGCAAAAAAGCTGACCGGCAAGCCTGTCGCGCGCGTCTATCTGACCCATCTTCACCCCGATCACACCTACGGTGAGGCCGCGTTCCAGCCTCCGCAGATCGCCGGGACACCCGCGCTGATCGCCGAGCTCAAAAGCGAGGGGCCGGGCTTTTCGGATGGCATGTACCGCCTGCTGGGCGACTGGATGCGCGGGACCGAGCTGCACATCCCCGGTCATGTGATCGCTACGCCCAGCGAGACGATCGGCGGCCGCACGCTCCGGCTCCTGGCGTTGGCCGGGCACAGCGGCGCAGACCTTGCGATCTATGACGAAGCGACGAGGACGCTGATTGCCGGCGATCTGGTGTTCCACGATCGTGCGCCATCGACGCCGCATGCCGACCTGCCGCACTGGCGTACGTCGCTCGATACGCTGAAGGGGTTGGGACAGCTCCGGGTGATTCCCGGCCATGGGCCGATCGATTCTACGCCGCACGCGGCGATCGACCAGACCCGCGACTGGATAGACTGGATCGATATGGCGTTGACCGACGCGATCCAGGCTGGATTAGATCCAGTCGAAGCCGGCGAGATCGCGATCCCGCCACGCTTCGCTGCGATGAAGGCCGCGCGCTATGAGCTACAGCGGTCGGTGTCGCACTTCTATCCGGGTCTTGAGGAACGATCGCTGCCACTGGTGGGCAAGCGAGCCTAGCGTTCTGCCCTCGTCCGGTCGAGATACAGCTTGCACGGCTTTGTTGTGCCGCGAAGGCGAGAGCCCAGTCTGGAGCCTCGCTTTCGCGGGGAGACATGCTGTTTTCTCGCACAAGACGAGCGCCGACCAAGACCTCAGAACCGCACTTTGGCGCCGACCTGGATCGAGCGTGGGGCACCCGGTGCATAGAAGGTCGACGACGCTAATGGCCGTTCGCCGTCGATCACCGGCCCGGCAAACGGTCGCGCGACGAAGTTGCCGCTCGCATCGAACCCGGTCGCGCCCAGTTGCGCGGCGGTCGCATAGCGCTTGTCGAACGCGTTGTTGAGCTGTGCGAAGATCGTCAACTGGCGGGCCGGGCGGATCTCCGCGCCAAAATTGACGACCGCATACGCGTCGGTCTTGCCCTCGCCGAGGTAGTACACCCCGTCGGGCTCATGCTCGTTGTTCTCGTTGCCGCGCGCATACACGCCCGAAATCGCAATCATGTCGGCACTGAGCGATAGCATCTCTACCGGTTTCCAGCGTGCGCCGGCCTTCAAGATGTGTCGCGGGATCAGTGGGACGCGATCACCCTTCTCGATGTCGATCTCGCCTTCGAATCCGGGCGCGACGTGCTCGCTCGAACTGTTGCCCGAGCCGTCGACGGTCTCGCCATTGCGATAGGTCGCGTCGAGCAGCGTGTAGTGGCCGGTCAGGTGAACCGGGCCGACATCGCCGGCGAGATCGACGTCGATACCCTGGCGGCGAGTTTTCCCGAAATTGCGAAAATAGCCGAAGCCCGCGGTATCGTCGGCAACGAACAGGATGTCGTTCCGACTGACAGTGCGGAATGCGCCGAGACGCAGCGCGATACCGTGGAGGTCGGCGTTGATGCCCGTCTCGACGGTGCGCGCAACGACCTGGTCGAGCGGCGGATCGCCCGCCAAGGCGTTGGGCAGGCGGCAGGGGCTCTCGGGGTCCGCGCAGCCAAGTTCGATCGCCGATGGCGCACGGCTGGTCTGGGCGAGCGCCGCATCGATCGCGAAGGTCTCGGTCGGACTCCAGCGCAGCGCGATCGCCGGGTTCACGCGGTCGAACTTGTGGTCGCCGTCGAGCGATCCGGTACCGCCACCGGGTTGAAGCCCATCGCGGTTATGGACGACGGTGTGGTCATAGCGCGCGGACAGGTCGACATGCAGCGTCCGGCTGACGTCGAACGCATCGAGCGCATAGGCGCTGAGCGTGGTCGTGCGGCCGGTCAGGTCGACGCGCGCATCGAATGCGTGTTCGGAGTCCTGCGTCCCATCTGCGAACGCGCCCGCGCCGATAACCGGGACGATGCCGCGGTCGGGCGTGAGATAGCCGAATTGCGACGATTGGACGAACACCGAGCGACCGTTGACGTAGCTCGCGCCTACCGTCAGCGCGTTGAAACCGCCCCCGACTGGCGTCGTCAGCGTCAGCTCACCGGTCGCGCCGAACTCGCGCTGTCGTGTGTTCGAACGGTTGGCGAGCCCGTTGCACTTCTCGTTCGGCTCGCTGTTCAGCAGCACGTTGGCGATGCAGCGCCATCTGGGGAAGGGGGTGTTGGCCTGCGTCTCGCCCGCGACCGGGAAGCCGCTATATCCGGCCACGGTCAGTGCGGCGCGCTCGGCGGCGCTGGGTTGATACAGGTTCTCGCCGAGTGCATCGTCGTTGATGTCGCCGTTGAACGTGCGCGTCCTGATGCTGCGGAAAAATGCGTTGCCGGCAAAGGAGAGAACGTCGGAAAACCGGTGGTCGCCCGTGAGGTTGATCAGGTACGCGGTGTTCCGGGTAGTGTCGGGATAGGTGTAGACGCTGGACCGATCACGTTCGAGCAGGCGCTGGTCCTGTAGCCCGTTGCCGTTGAGGTCGGTCTTCGCATAGCTTCCCGACAGCGCGACGTTGGTTTTCGTATCAGACCAGCCAAGCTTGCCGAATGCCTGCCCCGCCTCCGACCGCGAGACATCGCGCCAGCCGTCCTCGGCAAAATAATCGCTACTCAGGAACCAGTTGAAACCGCTGTCGGCATTGCCGCCGGCCTGCACCTCGACGGTACGGCGATCGAATGATCCATAGCTCGCCTCGATCTCGACACCGGGGTCGGATTTGCCATCCTTGGTCCGGACAGAGATCGCACCACCCAGCGAATTACGCCCGAACAGCGGGTTTGATCCTGGCACCAGAGTCATCGAACGGATTGCGGATTTGGGGATAAGGTCCCAACTGACGACGTCGCCGAACGGTTGGTTGACGCGGACGCCGTCGACATAGACCGACAGCCCCTGCGGCGTGCCGAGCAGCGGCGATGCGGTGAAGCCGCGATAGTTTATATCGGGCTGCAACGGGTTGTTCTGGATGTCGTTGACGAACACGCCGCCCGCCATCCGCTTCAGATAGTCGGTGATGTCGGTCGCGTGCGCGGCCTCGATCTCCTCGTCGCTGGTGGTCTGTGCGGGGAAGGGCAGCGTCCCTTCGCCGACGTCGGACAGCGGGGTCGCAGTCACGATGATTTCGGGGGAGAGGCCTGTCTGCGTTTGCGGCTGCGCGTGGCCAGCGGCCGGCATGACAATCAGGGCGACACCGGCCAGCCAACGGAAACGGGTCTTCATGCTGCATCCCCCCAACGCCTGCGATCTGTGTCGCTGAGGAAACGATAACTTGGCTGATCGACACTTGCCTGAGATCGGTCTCAGGTTACGTCATACCTTGGTCGATGGCACTAGCCGGAAGCCACGACCGCGCAGTGTCTCGATCGCCGGCGCTCCGCGAAGTTCGCTCAGTCGGCGGCGAAGATAGCCGATATAGACGTCGAGCGCGTTGTCGCTGATCCCGGCATCTGCGCCCCAGACAGCAGCGGCCAGCGCCACTCGTGTCGCAGTGCCGCCATTGGCCGCGACGAGCCGCTGCAGCAGGTCGAACTCACGCCGGCTTAGCGCGAGCGGGCGGTCGTCGACCAGCGCATGCCGCGAAATCGGGTCGAGCGCGAGATTGGCGTAGCGCATTGGCGGCGGTGCGGCGTCCGCTCCCCGACGGACGATCGCCGCCAGTCGCGCGACGAGTTCTTCGAATGCGAACGGCTTGGGGAGATAATCGTCCGCCCCGCTGTCGAACCCGTCGAGCCGGTCCTGTAACGTTCCTCGCGCCGTCAACATCAGGATCGGCACCCGGATCCCGTCTTCACGCAGGGCCCGGCAAAGGTCCATCCCGTCACGGTCGGGAAGGCCCACGTCGAGCAGTGCGGCGGCAAATCCGCCGGTTCGCAGCATCGTCGGCACCTCCCGCGCCGCGCGTTCCCAGGCAACCTCATACCCGCGCGCGGTCAGTCCGCGGCTGACGAAACGGCCGATGCCGGCATCGTCCTCGACCAACAGGATCTTCATACTGGTACCAAGGGAAGGTCGATCGTCACGGTACAGCCGACGCTCAGGCCATTGGCGAGCGCGTTGGCGGCATGGATCGATCCGTCATGCTGCTCGACGACCCACCGCGCGAGTGACAGGCCGAGCCCGGTGCCGCCCCGCGATCGCCCCGCATCCCCCTGGTAATAGGCGTCGAAGATCCGCGGCAAAGCCTCGTCCGCCACGCCCGATCCCTGATCCACCACATCGATCCGCGCCGCATCATCATTGGTCGTGAGCCGTACGGTAACGGTTCCCCCGAATGGCGAAAACTTTACCGCGTTATCGACGATTGCAAGCACCGCCTGTTGCAGCCACCGCGCGTCGCCCCGCACAGTCAGCGGCGGCACCATAGTCTCGACCGCCAGCGCTACCTCGGCCGAGCGCGCATAACCACGTGCGGCGTCGCCCGCCCCCTCTACCAGCGTCGCCAGATCGATCAGCTCGCGCGCGAGTTGAAGCTGACCGTCATCCGCGCGCGCCAAGGCTAGCAATTCAGCGATCCGGTGTTCGAGAAACTCGGCATTAGCGACGACGTGCCCGAGCGCCTCGCGCAGTGCACGTGGCTCGGCAGCGAAATCGGCCAGCGCTACTTCCGCTTCTCCCCGCATCACGGTGATCGGAGTCCGCATTTCATGGCTGGCTTTTGCAAAGAACAGCCGACGCGATTGATCGATCATGGCAAGTTCCGCCGTCTTCTCCGAAACTTCATTGGCGAGCTGGCGATTGGCTGCGATCAACCCCAACGCTCCCAGCAACGCTGATCCGCCTGCCACCAGCACGAGTAGCACGGCCAGGATCGTCGTTCGCGCCCGCAGCCGGATCATGTCCGCGCCGATCCGCGCGGCTTCTGTGCGTTCCCGTGCGACGATGCGGGAGACCAGGTCCGCGAGTTCGCCGCGCCGCTTCGGATCGCCGGCCAGCACAGCGAGATGGTCCGCATCCACCGCCTCACGCACCTGCGCTGCGTGTTCGGCGGAAGCGGTAGGTAACAGCGCCGTCTCGGTGCGGATCAATCGTGCATAGGCGTGGAGATGCGGGCGCAGCGCCGCAGCGTCCCCGGTGTTTGCCAGCGTTTCGATCCGCGACACGGCCGCAAGCTGCGCCTGCGCGATTCCGGCGCGGTCAAAGTTCCGTCCCGCACTCGCAAGGCTTAGGATGAACGCCGTCGCCAACGCTGCCAGTGATACCAACAGCGCAATGGAACACAGCGCAGCGAGCGTTAGTGGCTGACGTAGGCGAGTTTCAATCGACATGGCCCGATCCTAGTCGTCGCGCGCCGCCGAACAAGAAGGAGCATATTGAACTAGGTGTTTGATCCCACGGTTTGATGGTGCGATCCTTTCGTTGGAATGGAAGGAAGCCATATGGGACAGGTACGTCACGGGAGCGCCACGACCACGCACGCCGTCAGAGCAGCAATACAGCGATCGCAAGCTTCGCTCGCGACGTTGAGCCAGGAACTGGGGATCAACCCCAAGACGGTGGCGAAGTGGCGTAAGCGGGCGACAGTCGAGGATCTGAAGACCGGGCCGAAGGCCCCTCACTCCACGACCCTAACCGAAGCCGAGGAGGCAGCGGTCGTCGCATTCCGGCGTCACACGTTGCTGCCGCTGGACGACTGCCTCTACGCATTGCAGCCGTCGATCCCGCACCTGAGCCGGTCAGCGCTGCACCGCTGCCTGCAACGCCATGGCATCTCCCGTCTGCCGGACATCGAAGGCGACAAGCCAAAGCGACAGCGCTTCAAACGCTACCCTATCGGCTTCTTCCACGTGGATATCGCCGAGGTGCAGACCGCCGAAGGCAAGCTTTATCTGTTCGTAGGCGTCGACCGCACGAGTAAGTTCGCGGTGACGCAGTTGGTCGACAAGGCTGACAGGCGGACGGCTTGGGAATTCCTGGAACACCTGCTGAAAGCGGTGCCGTACCGGATCCACACGATCCTAACTGACAACGGGATCCAGTTCGTCGAGCAGCCGCGCAACCGCAACACCGCCTGGTCGCGGCAGATGCGCTTCGACATGATCTGCGAAGCCAATGACATCGAGCACCGGCTTACCAAGCCGAACCACCCTTGGACCAATGGTCAGGTTGAGCGGATGAACCGCACCATCAAGGAGGCGACCGTCAAACGCTTCCACTACGAGAGCCACGAGCAGCTACGGACGCACCTTGCCGACTTCATGGCTGCGTATAATTTTGCCCGCCGACTGAAGACGCTCAGCGGCCTTACACCCTACGAATACATCGCCAAGATCTGGACGTCAGAGCCGGACAGGTTCATCGTCGATCCGATCCACCATATGCTGGG
>JAJNQF010000172.1 GCA_021154945.1 Sphingomonas sp. | reverse complement strand
TCGCGGGGCATTCGATGGGCGGTTACGGCACCGCGCGGATCGGCATGAAGCATCCCGAAACGTTCGGCGCTCTCTACATGATGAGCCCGTGCTGCCTCTCAACGCGTGCGCTCGGCACGCCGGATGCGGCGACAGAGACCGCGATCCGAGCGCTGCGCTCGCCGGCGGACAGCGCGACCTTGTCATGGGGGCAGCGCGCGCAACTCGCGACGGCGGCGGCGTGGTCGCCCAATCCCAAGGCGCCGCCGTTGTATCTCGATTTGCCGGTCAAGGATGGCGTGCCGCAGCCCGACGTCATGGCGCGTTGGGCGGCCAATGCGCCGCTGGCGATGCTCGATCAGTATGTCGGCAATATGCGACGCTATGCGGCGATCGGGATCGACGTCGGTGATCGCGACGGGTTGAAGGACGATGCCGGCAAGCTCCACACAGCGTTGGACAGCTACGGGATCGCGAACAGCTTCGAGGTGTATCCGGGCGATCATACCAGTGGCGTCGCCGGGCGCGTGCAGGACAAGATGATGCCGTTCTTCTCGCGCGCTTTGGCGTTCGGCAAGTGAGGGTCGGGTTGGCAATCGCGTTGGGGCTGATGGCGACCGCCGCGTCGGCGCAGGTGTGGCGATCGGATCAGGGCGACGGGACGTTCCGCAACCCGGTGCTGTTCGCGGATTATCCTGACCCCGACATCATCCGCGTCGGCAGCGACTATTATTTCGCGACCACGACGTTCGCGAACACGCCCGGGATCACGATCCTGCATAGCCGCGATCTGGTGAACTGGACGCTCGCGTCGCATCTCGTCGATCGGCTGGAGGGCAAGCCCGAATATGATCTGAAGGGCGGCAACGCGTACCGGCACGGGCTCTACGCCTCCTCGTTACGCTACCACGCTGGCACCTATTACCTGGCCAATACGCCGGTCGGGCAGAAGACGCGGATCTGGTACGCGAAGGACGTGCGCGGGCCGTGGCGCTATCACGAACTGGAGCGCGAGGCGTTCGATCCGGGGCTGTTCATCGAGCCGGATGGGCGCGCGTATCTGGCGACCGCGAGTACCGCGGACGGCACGATCACGCTGCTGACGCTGGACAAGGATCTGGCGCACGTCACCGCGTCGCAGAAGGTCCATTACATCAAGGGTGCGGAGGGGTCGAAGATCATCCGGCGCGGTTCGTATTATTACATGTTCAACGCGCTGCCGCCGCGGCTTGCGCTGAGCGTGTCGCGGTCGCGCAGCCTGTTCGGGCCGTGGGAAACGCGCGACCAGATCGACGACAAGACCGGCGGGCATCAGGGTGCGCTGGTCGACCTGCCCGATGGCCGCTGGTTCGGCTTCGTGATGGAGGATAGCGGCGCGATCGGGCGAATGACGAACCTCAGCCCGGTGTTCTGGCAGGACGACTGGCCGGTATGGGGCACGCGCGAGGCACCCGGTCGCGTGCCGCGGCGTGCGGTGAAGCCGATCTTGGGTGGGGCGTTCGCGGAACCGGCGACGTCGGACGATTTCGGGAAGCCGACGCTCGGATTGCAGTGGCAGTGGAACCACAATCCCGAGCCTTCGCGCTGGTCGCTGACCGAGCGGCCGGGCTGGTTGCGGTTGAAGCCGACGGTCGCGGCCGGGTTCTGGAGCGCGCGCAATACGCTGGTGCAGAAGGGGCAGGGGCCTGCGAGCCGAGGCGAGGTGAAGCTGGACATTCGCCATCTGGCGCCGGGGGATCGTTGCGGGTTCGGGACGTTTGGGCAGTTCAGCGGGAATATCACGGTGCAGGGCGCGGCAGTTGGCAAGGCGACGCTGGCGATGGAGGTGACCGAAGATACGGTCGATGGTGCGCGGACCGAGGTTCGCGCCACTGCGCCGTTGCCTCGGGCGGAGGCGCTGTGGTTGCGGACCGATATGGACTTCACGACCGATATTGCGCGGGTGGCGTATAGTGTGGACGGGCGGCGCTGGACTGGTCTGGGCGGCGACTTCCCGCTTGCGTTCGCGTGGCGGACGGGGACGTTCCAGGGCGAGCAACTCGCGCTGTTCTGCTATGCGCCGACGGCTAGTTCGGGGTGGATGGACGTCGACCGGTTCACGCTGTCGGCCTTGCTGCCGGCCAAGCCGGAGCGGGTACGTTAGCGTCGTTTTCAAACCCTTCCGTTCGTGCTGAGCGAAGTCGAAGCACCGCTCTCAACGGGTGTTACACATGTGGAGAGGGGCCCTTCGACTACGCTAAGGGCGAACGGGGGAGGGGGCGGCCTCCCCCGTCCCTATTTGTAGAGCGCGGCGTCCGCCCATGTTGCAGGTTGCGGCGTGCCGGTATTTACCGTCGCACCACTCCCCCGCGCCACCAACTCCACGATCCGCACGCCCGCCACCTTCGCCTCCAGCGGCACCGCCGCCTCTCCAAATTCCATCGGCCGCGACTTGGCGAGCAGGCGACCGTCGCCCCATACCTCGAACACCGTCGTGCCCGAGCGCGGCTGGCCGGAATCGTTGATGCCGACCTTGGCCGCGAACCGCGCGTAACCCTGGTTGCGGACTTCGAGTCGGGAGTTCGCCAGGACGCCGATCCCCGTGTCGAAGTCGGCGCCTGCTACCCGCATCAGTTTGCCATACGGTGCGCG
The DNA here is from genome assembly GCA_021154945.1 of Sphingomonas sp. Taxonomy (GTDB): domain Bacteria; phylum Pseudomonadota; class Alphaproteobacteria; order Sphingomonadales; family Sphingomonadaceae; genus Sphingomonas. The sequence continues at coordinate 3,573 of JAJNQF010000172.1, read as the reverse complement.
GTCGGCTTCGGCGCCGCCCCAGCCGCCATATTGCGGGTGTTCGCCGGGACCTCGCGTGCCGGTCCACGGCGTGATCGACTGGTAGATCGTCGGATCGGGCTGTGGCACGACCACTCCGTCGGCGGCCGGATTGACGCGGCCGGTCTGCTCCGAAAGGTACAGCCCGCCCGGCAGGCGCCGCGTGCCGGTCGCGCGGAAGATCAGCGTTTCGTGCGGCGCGAGCGTCACCGCTACCTCCTTCCGAAAGCTCTGGTCCTTCTTGGTCCAGAGGTCCTTCAACCGCACGTCGGCGGTCGGCAGCATCTTGAGTTGCTCAGCGGTCAGCACGGCCTTGGCGGGCGAGGCGGTACGGTTGAACAGCGCGACGCCCTTGCTGCCGTCGGCGAGCGTCTTGACGAAGGTCTGCACCTCGCCGGAATCATAGGCGAGCACCGCCTGGTTGCCGGCCGGATCCTGGTTCAGCGCGACGATGTCCGCATTGCCGAAGATCGCGAGCACTTCCGGCGTCAGTTTGCGCAGGTCGTAGCCGATGATCAGCGGCGAATTGACCATCGCCCATAGCGAGAAGTGCGACCGCGCCTCGGTCAGATGCGCCGCGTCGAAATCGCCGGTGCCGACGAACAGCATGTCGGGGTCGTTCCACGATCCGGGATGCGCATAGAGCGCGCGGTGCGTGACGGTGTCGAGGTTGGTGAGCATCCGCGGCCAGACCGGCTGGATATCGTCGCTGGTGCGCGAGGTATTGCCGACGTCCTTGCCCCAGGCGCGTACGTCGCCCGCGCCCCAGAGACACAGCGAATAGACGTAGGGGCGGTCGCCAGCGTGCGTGTGCAGCGCGGTGTGGACCTGTTCGTAGAGGCCACGGATGCCCGCCACGTCCGATCCGCCGAGCGACTGCATGTCGACCAGCGGTGTCAGCGCGCGATAGAGACCCGACTTCACCCGCGGTGCATCCGCCGGCAGGCCGCGTGCGCCGCAGCCATCGACCTTGATGAAATCGAAATTCCATTCGGCGAAGAACAACCGAATGTCCTGGTCGACATGGCCGTACAGCCCGACCTCGCGTTCCGCGACGCTGCCTTCGGGCTGGTTCTTGAAATCGGGGGTGTAGATCTGGCCGCAGCTGTTGCGGCCGATGTCGGAATAGATGCCGGCCTTCAGCCCCATCGCGTGCAGCCGGTCGGTGAGCGGGCGGAAGCTGGTGTTCGCGCCGGTCGCAGCCGACGGGAAATGGCTGGTGCGGATCAGCAACCTCCCGTCGGGCTGGCGACGCTTGAGCCACCAGCCATCGTCGATGTTGACGTAGCGATAGCCGATGTCGCGCAGCTTGGTATCGACCAGCGCCTGTGCGGAGGCGAGCACCTTCTCCTCGTCGACGTCGCTGTTGAAGGCGTTCCACGAGTTCCAGCCCATCGGCGGCACCGGCGCGGAGCCGTCGGTGTTGGCGCTCCATTTGCCGGTAGGCGTCAGTGGGTCGGCGGCGGCTGTCGCGGCTGCAAGCGGACCGCACAAGGCGGCCAGCGCCACGCCGATCATCATTAAGGGGGTGCGCTTCACTTCGGCAATTCCTTCGACGGGCGGGCGGTGAAGCGTGCGGATTGGACCGGCGCGCCGGTTCCCGGCTGGCCCGAGCCCACGGTGACGCGGTAGCTGCCCGCCGCGACCGAACGCGTGCCATCGACGGCCACCGAACTCAGATCGCGCGGCGACAGGTCGAAGGTGACGGTGCGGGCCTCACCGGGACGGAGCGCGGCACGCTGGAAGCCGCGCAGTGCGATCCGCGGCGTGCCCGGCCGATCCGGGAAATTCAGGTAAAGCTGCGCCACCTCTTCGCCCGGCCGATCGCCCTGGTTGGTCAGTCGCGTGGTGACACGGATGCCGGCCTCGGCGCCGCCGCGTGCGGGCGTCACGGTCGGCGTCGTATAGCCGAACCGCGTGTAGCTGAGCCCGTGGCCGAACGAATAGACCGGCGTGCCCGCAAAGTAGCGATAGGTGCGGCCCTTCATCGCGTAGTCGCCGAACGGCGGCAGGTCCGCGACGCTGCGGTAGAAGGTGAGCGGCAGGCGGCCCGACGGGTTGGTGCGGCCGGTGATGATGTTGGCCGCAGCCGTGCCGCCGGTCTCGCCCGGATACCAGGCCTCCAGCACCGCGGCGGCGTTGTCCTTCGCCCAGGCGAGGTTGATCGGGCTGCCGTTCATCGCGACCAGCACGATCGGCTTGCCGCTGGCCTTGGCCTGTTCGAGCATCGCAATCTGGTCCGCGGGCAGATCCAGCGTGGTCTTGTCGCCGCCCGAGAAGCCCGGCACCGTCACGCCGGTCTCCTCCGCTTCGAGGTCCGAGGTGAGACCGACGACCGCGACCAGCACGTCGGCGGCGGCCGCCGCGCGACGAAGTTCGGCCGATGGCGCATCTGACACGCGCTTCCACACCAAGTCGACCCCGCTGCCCTCGGCGCGGATCGCATAACGCCTGCCGCCTTCGAGTTTCAGCGTGGCCATACCGGGGAGGTCGTTCCAGCGTGCCTTGCGCCGGTCGGAGATCATCTTGCCGTCGAGCGTCAGCGTCCCGCCTGAACCCGACAGCCCGACGCGGTAGGTGCCGCTTTCGGGGGGCACTAGGAAGCCGGTCCATTCGGTGCGGTGGACGTCGGCCACCCGCGCGAGATCGAGATTGCGGTCGCCGACGTCGGGCTCGATGCGGGTGACCACCGGCTGTGTCTGATACTTGGCCGCGGCGACCAGTTTCTCGCGCGTTCCAGGTGCGTATTGGGCGGGCATCGGCGTCGTCGGATTATAGTAGCGCGCGAGCAGGCCGGGCTTGCCGTCGGGCGTGAGCAGCGCGGACGTTGGCACGCGGTCACCGTCCGTGACGGACTCCCCGAACGGCACGAGCGTGACCTGGCTGGCACCGAGCGCGGTTTTCAGCCCCTCCAGCACCGACACAGGCCGGCCCGACAGCGGCGACGAGTAATTGCCGCGCAGCACGCGCGTGGCATCGCCGAGCGGGCCGATCACGGCGAGCTTCACGCCGGGCTTCAGCGGCAGGATGCCGTCGTTCTTGAGCAGCACCATCGATCGCTCGGCCGCAGCCAGTGCCAGCCGCCGATGCTCGGGAGCACCGACCACGCTGGTCGGTAGCGCTTTGGGTGCGCCGGTAAGTCCGGGCAGATCGCCGGTCCGGTAGCGTGCGGCGAACAGGCGGACGAGGCTCCGGTCGACGTCCGCCTCGGTGATCAGATCGCGACTGAGTGCCTCGCGATACCGGGTGTCCAGGCCGGCGGTGTCGCCCAAGGTTTCGCCGTTGCACTCGTTGTCGACGCCCGCACGTATCGCAGCGGCGACCGCGGCGGCGCTGTCGGGCGCATATTTATGGTTGTCGGCGATGTCCTTCACCGCATCGCAGTCGGACACGACATAGCCCTTGAAGCCCCACGCCTCGCGCAGATGCTCCTTCAACAACAGATCGCTGGCGCAGGCGGGCTGACCGTCGATGCGGTTGTAGGCGCACATCACCGATGCCGCGCGTCCGTCGACCAGCGCCGCGCGGAAGGCGGGGAGGTAGGTGTCCTCCAGG
>JAJNQF010000169.1 GCA_021154945.1 Sphingomonas sp. | reverse complement strand
GTCAGATACACCTCGCCGTCCGCGGCGATCGGGATGAACTTCAGCTGGTCGACGATGTCCTTGCGCTTGGCCGGATCGCGCAGCTTCGACCAATCCTCCGCCCAGCGCGACTGGTTGTAGCCACCCGCGGTCGTCCCGTCGCCGATCGCGGCGTTGGGATAGCTCTCGGCGATCGGCGACGACGCAGCGCTGGCCGACTGGTCCTTCGAAACGGGATTGCGCCGCGCCCGCAGCTGGCGCGGGGCCGTTGCGGGCGCGCCTGCGGAGACGCCATCGGAGAGAGGGACGGGATCGGCCGCGGGCTCCGCCGCCACGGGATCGGTTGCCGGCGCGGTCTGAACTCCAGCCGTCTGGGCGATAGCGGTGGACGCGAGCAAGGAGGAGGCGAGCGCGCACAGCGCTCCACCGATGGACGGACGGATCATAAAAGCACCTCGAACTGCTGGGGTGGCTGCCCGCTGCCGGGCAAACGCCACCCTCATTTTAAACGATTGCAGGCCCAGCCGTTGTGGGGGCCGTCATAGGCGCGGACGTCTGCGCCGGCGCCAGCTCGGGCAGCTTGCCCGACAAGGCGGCGTCGAGCTTGTCGCGGTCGAGGGCACCTTCCCAGCGCGCCACGACGATCGTCGCGACCGCGTTGCCGATGAAGTTGGTCAGGCTGCGGCACTCGCTCATGAAGCGATCGACGCCGAGGATCAGCGCCATGCCGGCGATCGGCACGGTCGGCACGATCGACAGCGTGGCCGCCAGCGTGATGAAGCCCGCTCCGGTAACGCCAGCCGCGCCCTTCGACGAGATCATCGCCACGACGAGCAACAGCAGTTCCTGGCCGAGCGTCAGGTGCGTGTTTGTCGCCTGCGCGATGAACAGCGCCGCCAGCGTCATGTAGATGTTGGTGCCGTCCAGATTGAACGAATACCCCGTCGGCACGACCAGCCCGACGACCGACTTCTCGCAGCCTGCCGCCTCCATCTTCTGGATCAGGTTCGGCAATGCCGCTTCCGACGACGACGTGCCGAGCACCAGCAACAGCTCGGCCTTCAAATACTTGATCAGCTTGAAGATAGAGAAGCCGGTAAGCCGCGCGACGGTGCCGAGGATGACGACCACGAACAGCGCCGCGGTCAGGTAAAAGGTCGCGACCAGCGCGCCAAGATTGGCGAGGCTGCCGATCCCGTATTTGCCGATCGTAAACGCGATCGCACCGAACGCACCAAGCGGGGCCGCGCGCATCAGGATGCCGACCAGCTTGAAGACGATCAGGCTGAGGCGCTCGAGGAAGTTCAGCACCGGCTTGGCAGGCTCGCCGACCAGGCTCAGCGAGATGCCGAACAGGATCGCGACGAGCAGGATCTGGAGGATGTTGCCTTCGGTGAACGCGCTGACCATCGTGTCCGGGATGATGCTCATCAGGAACCCGGTGATCGTCGTCTCGTGCGCCTTCACGGTGTAGTCGGCGATGCCCTTGGTATCGAGCGTGGCGGCGTCGATGTTCATCCCCGCACCCGGCTGGACGACGTTGGCGACGATGAGCCCGACGATCAGCGCGAGCGTCGAGAAGAACAGGAAGTACGCGAACGCTTTCCCCGCGACGCGCCCGACCGAACCGAGCTCCTTCATCCCGGCGATCCCGGTGACGAGCGTCAGGAAGATCACCGGTGCGATGATCATCTTCACCAGCTTGATGAACGCATCGCCGAGCGGCTTCAGCGCTGCGCCATAGGTCGGATAGAAATGCCCGAGCGCCGCGCCGAGCGCGATCGCGATCAGCACCTGGATATACAACTGGCCGCTCCAGCGCTTGCGCGCGGGCGTTTCCGCGACGCCATATGTCTGGGATGGTAGGGTCAACATCGCCTCCTGAAAACCTCGTCCACTGCCACGGGACGTTTATGGCGACGGTAATGCCGGCCCGAACCGAGGACTACAAGACCGCGCAGCATTCGGCATAAAACGTTGGTTTTGCGCGCTTTGTCGGCATACCGATTTTTCAGATGTGTGAAAAATGCCGTGTTTCGGTGATGGCGAACCCCGTTTGTGTGTGATAATCCGCACAAATGGCGCGGCTCCGATCCCCCCTGTTCATCACCGCACTGACGGTATTGCTGGCGTTCGCCGCGCTCGGTGTGATCGTCGCCGGAGTCGCCTCGATCTATGGTGCGCGCGCCGTCGCCGACGTCACGGCCAGCGTCCGGATGCGCGCGGTGCAGCAGACGCGAAGCAACCTCCGCCTGCTCGAAGCCGAGTTGCAGACCTATCGCCTGCTGCCGGTCATGCTCGGCGAATATCCCGCGGTGCGCGCCGCGCTCGCATCGGGACAAGTCGACCCGGCGCTCAACGAAAAGCTGGCGATGCTGGCGGAGCGGACCGGCGCGCCGGTGATCTACGCGCTCGACACGCAGGGCATGACGATCGCCGCATCGAACGCCGCGCGGCCCGACAGCTTCCTCGGCCACGACTATCGGTTCCGCGAGTATTTCACCAAGGCGATGGCATCGGGCGCGACCGAGTTCTTCGCGCTCGGCAGCGTCAGCGGGCGCCCCGGCCTGTATCTCTCGCGACGCATCGACCGTGACGGACGGCCGCTCGGCGTGGTCGTGGTCAAGGTCGAGTTCGGCAAGATCGCGCGGGCGTGGATTCAGGATCTCATGGCGACCTTCGTCACCGATGCGGACGGCATCATCCTGATCTCCAGCGACCCGGCGCTGCAATTCCGCACCACGCGCCCGCTTGCGCCCGCGCGCCGTGCCGCGCTGATCGCCACCCGCCAGTTTGGATACTCCTCGCTCGCGCCCGCACCGCTGCTGCTCGACGATGATCGCGCGCGTCTTGCGGACGGGACGCCGGCGGTGACGGTTTCGCTGCCGGTGCCGATCGCGGGCTGGCGACTGGTGCACATGGAGCCGCTTGACGCCGCGCTGCGCACTGCCGCCGCCCGAACGCGCTGGGCGACCGCGATCGCGGCATTGGCGACGGTCGCGGCGATGCTGGCCGCGTGGTGGCTCTACGAACGTCGCAAGCGCAATGCGGGTGCGCGCGCCGAACTCGAGGCGGAGGTCGCGCGCCGCACCGCGGAGCTCCGCGCCACCGCCGACCGCCTCCAGATCGAGGTCGAGCAACGCGAGGCGTCCGACCAGCGCTTCCGCCAGGCGCGCGAGGAACTGGCGCACGCCAACCGGGTCGGCTCGATCGGCACGATCACCGCCAGCGTCGCGCACGAGATCAATCAGCCGGTCGCCGCGATTCGCACCTTCGCCGACAATGCCGCCGCGTTCCTCGCCCGCAACGAACCAGCGCGCGCGGCAACCAACCTCCAGTCGATCGTCGATCTCACCAGCCGGATCGGCACGATCACCGCTGGGCTCAGGCGTTATGCGAGACGGGGCGCAGGCTCGATCGGCCCCGTGGCGCTCGACGAGGCGATCGACGGCGTCCGCCTGCTGATCGGCGACCGCTTCCGCGCGAAGGGCGTGACGCTCGACCTCCCCACCGGGCCCGAGGCGCGGCTGACGGTCATCGCCGGCCGCGTCCGCTTGGAGCAGGTCCTGGTCAACCTCCTCCAGA
>JAJNQF010000116.1 GCA_021154945.1 Sphingomonas sp. | reverse complement strand
CAGCGGCCGACCCACCCCCTGCCCCCCCCTCCCAGGGAGGGGAGCCTGGTGTGGGTTGGGCCAGCCACGCGTCGACGTCATGCGTCGGCGATAGAGGATCGAGCATGCCGCCCACCGCCATCGCCGTCGCCAGCGCGCGGCGTCGCTCGCCCCAGTCGGGCCAGCGACACCGCAACGCGCCACGTGCCGCCTGAAGAGCCAACGCCAGTTTGCCGAGGTCGGCCGGCACCAACGCCTCCAGCCGCTGCCGCAATGCCGCCGCGAGCCCGGCCGACACGCCGCTCGTGCCGATCGCGATCAGCACCGGCGCACGGTCGACGATCGCCGGCAGCGTGAAGTCGCACAGCGCCGACCGGTCGACCGCATTGACAAGGATCCCCCGTGCCTTCAGCCGCGCGACCGCCGCCAGCGCCTCGTCCTCGTCGTCGATCGCCACGATCGCGAGCGATGCCGCGGCATCCTCGCCGACCACGTCGGCGCCCGCACGATCGAGCAGCCGCCGCTTCGCATCCGCCGCCTCGCCCTCGCCCAGCAGGATCACCGGGCGCCCCGCCAGCCTGAAGAACAGCGGCAGGCTTTGTAGCGGGGGGGGTAACGGGGTGGGCAGCGGCGCGGGCGATGTCACCGCTTGAGCCATTCCGGCACGCGCTCGGCCGCCAGGATCGTCTCCGGGTGAATCCGATCGGCGACCACTGCGAACCGGTCGCCATCGACCAGCACCTCGGGCACCAGCGCGCGGCTGTTATAGGTCGACGCCATCGTCGCGCCATAGGCGCCCGCGGTGCGGAACACGCCGAGATCGCCCGACTTCACCACGTCGATGTCGCGCCCCATCGCGAAGGTGTCGCCGGTCTCGCACACCGGCCCGGCGATGTTGGCGGTCATCCGCTCGCCGGTCGGCTCGACCGCGACGAAATCGTGATACGCATCGTACATCGCCACGCGCGCGAGGTCGTTCATCGCGGCGTCGACGATGACGTACGGGTTCACGACGCCGGGCTTCACCCAGATCACCTCGGTGAGCAGCACGCCGGCATTGCCCGCGATCACCCGGCCGGGCTCGAACATTAATTCGACGTCCCAGTCGGCGGTCGCGCGCGCGACCATCGCGCCATACTCGGCCGGGCTCGGCAGCACGTCACCGGGCTTGTACGGTACGCCGAGGCCACCGCCGAGATCGACGCGGCTGATCGTGTGACCCGCGGCCCGCAGTTCGGCGAGCAGCTCGCCGATCCGCGCATAGGCAGCCTCGAGCGGCGCGAGATCGGCGAGCTGGCTGCCGATGTGGATCGCGACGCCGCGCAGGTCGAGCCCGTCATGCTTCGACAGCCGGTCGAACATCGCGACCGCCTGGTCGATCGCGACGCCGAACTTGTTCTCCTTGCGCCCGGTCGAAATCTTGGCGTGCGTGCCGGCGTCGACGTCCGGGTTGACGCGGAGCACTGCCGGCGCGCGCTCGCCGCGGGCGTGGGCAAGCGCGGCAAGGACCTCGCCCTCCTCCTCGAGCTCGAGATTGAACTGGCCGATCCCGGCGTCGAGCGCCTGCGCCAGTTCGCGTCGCGTCTTGCCGACGCCCGAGAACACGATGTCCGACGCCGGGATCCCCGCCGCCAGCGCGCGCTGCATCTCGCCGGCCGAAACCACGTCGGCGCCGTAACCCTCGTCGGCGAGCACGCGCAGCACCGCGACGTTCGGGTTCGCCTTGATCGCATAGGCCAGATGCACGCGCCCCGCAGGCTTCAGCGCATCGCGAAACACCTGCGCATGGCGGCGGAAGGTGGCGGTCGAATAGACATAGACGGGCGTACCAACGGCCTCGGCGATCGCCGGCAGGGCGACGTCCTCGGCATGCATCACACCGTCACGATAGTCGAAATGGTTCATGGATCAGGTCTTCAATTTGGCGGCGGCAGGTCGAACTCGTCGCTGCGTCGCTCGTCGGATTTGGTCAGCAGCTCGTCGCTGCGCTGCGGGCGTTGCTGCGTGGTGGGCGTGAGCAGCTCCGCGGCGGTCGGCTGGGTCTTCGCACCATAGGGCGCGACCGGGAGCGTCTTGCCCTCCGCGGGCACCAAGCCATCCGCCGCACCGCAGCCCGACAGAGCCAGTGCCAATCCCGCCAATCCCAGAAGCCGTTTCATGCCGTCTCTCCCCGAGCCGCTCGAATTGCGGCGCGCACGTTGTCGGGCGCGGTGCCGCCGAAGCTGGTCCGGCTGGCGACCGACGCATCGACCGAGAGCACGCCGTACACGCGTTCGTCGATCCGCGCATCGATTGCCTTCAGGTCTTCGATCGGCAACGCGTCGAGCGCGACCTTACGCTCTTCCGCCAGCTTCACCGCACGCCCAGTGACGTGATGCGCCTCGCGGAATGGAAGGCCGGCCTCGCGCACCAGCCAGTCGGCCAGATCGGTCGCGGTCGCAAAGCCGCTCTCGGCCAGCCCGCGCATCCGATCGGTGCGGAACGTCGCGCTCTCGACCATCCCGGTCATCGCCGCGATCGACAGCGCGAGCAGGTCGTGCGCCTCGAACACCGGCGGCTTGTCGTCCTGCATGTCCTTCGAATAGGCGAGCGGCAGGCCCTTCATCGTCACCATCAGCGCGGTCATGCAGCCGAGGATGCGCCCGGCATGCCCGCGCACCAGTTCGGCGGCGTCGGGATTGCGCTTCTGCGGCATGATCGAGCTGCCGGTCGACCATTGATCGCTGAGCGCGACGAACCCGAACGGCTGCGACGCCCAGAGGACGAACTCCTCGGCGAGACGCGAGAGGTGCAGCGAGGTCTGCGTCGCGGCGGTCAGATACTCGATCGCGAAATCGCGGTCGCTGACGCCGTCGAGCGAATTGGTCATCGGCCCGTCGAAGCCGAGCGCGGCGGCGGTCATTTCGCGGTCGATCGGGAAGCCCGTGCCCGCGAGCGCGGCCGAACCCAGCGGCGACCGGTTCATTCTTGCGCGGGCATCGGCGAAGCGCCCGACGTCGCGCGAGATCATCGCGTGATACGCCATCAGGTGGTGACCGAGCGTCACCGGCTGCGCGGACTGCAAGTGCGTGAAGCCGGGCATGACGCTATCCGCATGCTCTTCCGCCCGCGCGAGCAAAGCCGCCTGGAACACGGCAAGCGCCGCCAGCGCCTGGTCGATCGCGTCGCGCACCCAGAGGCGGAAATCGGTCGCGACCTGGTCGTTGCGCGAGCGCGCGGTGTGCAGCCGCCCGGCGACCGGCCCGATCGCGTCGGCGAGCCGCGCCTCGGTCTGCATATGAATGTCTTCGAGGACCAGATCCTCCTCGACGCCGTTCGCCGCATAATGCGCCGCCACCGTATCGAGCCCGGCCGCGATCGTCGCGGCGTCCTCCGCCGACACGATACCCTGCTTGCCGAGCATCGCGACATGCGCCTTCGAGCCGGCAATATCCTGCTGCCAGAGGCGCTTGTCGAAGGGAACGGAGGCGTTTATCTCGCGCATGACCGCTGCCGGCCCCTCGGCGAACCGCCCACCCCACATCGAATTGGAACCGTCCATGTTCTCGCGTCCTGTGTTCAATTCGCGCCCAATCATCTGTTTCGTCGGGATGGGCCTGCTGGTCGCCGGCTGCGATAGGAAATCGCCCGCGCCGGAGCAAGCGAACGTCGTCGCGGCGAACACGGCATCCGCCGACGAGGTCGCGCCCGGCCCTGCTCCGGACGAAGCGACCGGCCCTGCCGCCAGCACAGAAAAGCTCGACCGCAGCCACAAGGGCGAGACCGGCCCGGCGGTCGTCTTCACCGCCCCCGATGGCAAGCCGGTCACGCTCGCGTCGTTCAAGGGCAAGCCGTTGCTGCTCAACCTGTGGGCGACCTGGTGCGCGCCGTGCGTCGCGGAAATGCCGACGCTCGATGCCGCCGCCAAGTCGCTCGCCGGCAAGGTGCAGGTGATCGCGGTCAGCCAGGACCTTCAGGGCGCGGAAAAGGTGACTCCGTTCTTCGCCGAGAAGAAGTTCACGACGCTCAAGCCGTATCTCGATCCGAAGCTCGGCCTCAGCCTCGCCTATCAGGCGAACCTGCCGACCACGATCCTGTATGATTCGGCGGGCAAGGAAGTCTGGCGGATGACCGGCGGCTATGAATGGAACACGCCCGCGGCCGCCAAGCTGATCGCCGAAGCGTCGTAACCCTAGAAGCGATGTGCCGACCCGCCTTGGTGACGAGCCAAAGGTTGATGGCGAGCCGGCACCGCATCCTAGGACAGATCGCCACCCGGTGCACCCGATCACGCGGTCGTATCTAACGCCCGATCCGATTGGCGAGCCACGTCGCCGCGGCTTCGGGGGTCTGCTTGTCCGTATCCCGGTCCACGCGGTAGTTCGCATCGCGCATCGCCTCGACCGGGATTCGCCCGACCAGAGGCTTCAGCGCGGCGACGAACTTCGCATCCCCGACCCGCTTCGGCGCCACCATCAGGATCGCGTCGTATCCCGGGATAGCCCGTCGCGGATCGGTCAGCACGGTCAGCCCATCCGCCGCGATCCGCCCGTCCGACGAGAAGGCCGAGATCACGTCGACGTTCCCGCTCTCCAGCGCGCGGTACATGAAGGTCGGGCTGTACGGCGTCGTCCTGGCGAACCGCAGCGGATAGGCGCGCTTCACCGCCGCCCATTCGGGCCGCTCGAGAAACTCCAGGTCGCTGCCGAGCGCCATCGCCGGCGCGGCCTTCACCAGATCGTCGAGGCTGGCGATTCCCTTGGCCCTGGCGGCGTCGCCCTTCATCGCGAACGCATAGGCATTCTCGAACCCGAGCGAACCGATCAGCCCGACTCCATGCTCGCGCTTCGCCCAGTCGCCGATCGCCGCGACCATCGCGCCGTGATCCGACACGTCGGTGCGCTTCATCTCGTTCGCCCAGATCGTCCCGGCATAATCGACATACACGTCGATATCCCCGCCTGAGAGCGCCCCGAACACCACAGCGGACCCGAGCCCGTCGCGATACTCGACGGTATAGCCCGCGCGCTCCAGCCGATCGCCGATCAAGCGCGCGAGGATATATTGCTCGGAAAAGTTCTTCGCGCCGACCACCACCGTCCGGTCGCCGCCGCTCTTGGGCCAGAGCGGCACGGTCGCCACCGCGGTTCCCGCCAGCAGCACGACGGCGCTGGCGATCCACAACCACCGCCGCCGCGCGCGGATGCCGTATTCGATCCCGCCGATCAGCGCATCGACCGCCAGCGCCAACGCCGCCGCCGACACGCAGCCGGCCAGCACCAGCGCCCAGTTCTGCGTCTGCAATCCCGCGAAGATCATGTCGCCGAGACTCGGCTGACCCACGGTGGTCGACAACGTCGCCGCCCCGATCGTCCACACCGCCGCGGTCCGGATGCCGGCGATCAACACCGGCGCAACCAGGGGCGCCTCGACCAGCCGCAGCTTCTGTGCAGGCGTCATGCCGACCGCGTCCGCCGCCTGGATCACCGCCGGATCGATGCCCTGCAGACCCGCCACCGCGTTCCGGATGATCGGCAGCAACGCATACAGCGTCAGCGCGATCAGCGACGGCAGGAAGCCGAGCGCCGGAATCCCCCCGCCGACGAGCGCGGACAGGCTGAGCAACAGCGGATAGAACAAGGCGAGCAGCGCAAGGCTCGGGATCGTCTGCACCAGGCTGGCAAACCCGAGCGACACGCGCGCGACATTTGCGTTGCGCGCAGACCAGATTCCCAGCGGGAGGCTGATCGCGATCCCCAGCAACAGTGCCGAGGCCGACAGCAGGACATGCGCAGCGAGCAACGGCGGCACGCGGCCGAGGGCGTCGAGGAACGCGCTCATGCCACCAGCGCCTGCAAGCGCTCGGCCTGCGCGCGCGGGACCTGGACCAGCGCCTGCGCATCGTCGCCGCCCTTGCCCGCCACCAGTTCGGCCGGCGTCGCATCGGCGACGATCCGCCCGGCTTTCATCACCAGCACCCGGTCCGCGAGCAGCAACGCCTCCGCCATGTCGTGCGTTACCAGAATCGTCGTCAGCCCGAGCCGGTCGTGCAGGTCCCGGATCCGCGTCCCCAGCGCGTCGCGCGTCACCGGATCGAGCGCACCGAACGCCTCGTCGAGCAACAGCAACTTCGCCCCCGGCGCCAGCGCCCGCGCGATCCCGACGCGCTGCCGCTGGCCGCCCGACAACGCATCCGGCATCCGCCCGGCGATGTCGCGCGGCAGGTCGACCAGATCGAGCAGGTCGCCCACCTTCGCCTCCTCGCCGCGCCCCGCGATCCGCAGTCCGATCGCGATATTCTCGGCGATCGTCATGTGCGGGAACAGGCCGATATTCTGGAAGACGTAGCCGATCCGGCGGCGCAGTTCGGGCGCGGGCTCGGCGGCGACGTCGGCACCGTCGATCGTCACGCGGCCCTCGCTCGGTTCGATCAGCCGGTTGATCGTCTTGAGCAGCGTCGACTTGCCCGAACCGGACGTGCCGACGAGCGCAACGAACGCGCCGCGTGCGATCTCCAGCGAGACCGCGTCGACTGCGATCGTCGACCCGTAGGTCTTGGTGACGCGTTCGAAAGCCAACACGAGGTCGGGCGCTGGCAAATTGTCTGGCATCTGCGCGCAGGATGCGGGAAACATACCGGAAAATCAAATAAGAGAGGGATGCCATGAGCGAGCAGAGCATTTTCATCACCGGCGGCGGATCGGGGATCGGCCGCGCGACGGCGCAACTGTTCGCGCGGAAAGGCTGGCGCGTCGGTCTCGCCGACGTCAACGTCGCCGGGCTGGCCGAAACAGCCGCGCTTCTCCCGGAAGGCGTGGCGACCACCTACCAGATGGACGTGCGCGACCGCGAGGCGTGGGTGGCCTGCCTCGACGCATTCGTCGCCACCACCGGCGGGCGGCTCGACGTGCTGTTCAACAATGCCGGGGTCGGATCGGGCGGCCCGCTTGCGGATACCGACTTCGCCGAGATCGACCGCGTAATCGCGATCAATCTGGTCGGCGCGCTGAACGGTGCGCGGATCGGCCATGCCTATCTCAAGCGTACGCCCGGATCCTGCCTGCTCAACACCGCATCGGCGTCGGCGATCTACGGCTCGTCCGGCCTCGCGCCCTATTCCGCGACCAAGTTCGGTATCCGTGCGATCACCGAGGCGCTCGACGGCGAATGGGCGGCGGACGGCATCAAGGTGCGCTCGATCGTGCCGAGCTTCATCGACACGCCGCTCCTCGATTCCGCCGCGGGAAAGACCAACCACTCGATCCGCGAGACGGTGACCGGCGCGGGGCTGGAACTGACCGGCGTCGACAAGGTCGCCGAGGCCGCCTGGGCCGCAGTGCACGGCGACAAGATCCACACCTATGTGGGGAAGACAGCCCACCGCATGGCCTTCGCGGCACGATGGATGCCGGGCGCGCTCCGCAAACGGATGCGCCGCAGCATGACGCGGGGGTGACCCTTGCTGATCCTCCCCCGCAAGGGGGAGGTGGCTGGCGCTTGCCAGACGGAGGGGGAGGTTAGTGCAAC
>JAJNQF010000115.1 GCA_021154945.1 Sphingomonas sp. | reverse complement strand
TCAAGGATCCGCTGCCGCCGCCGAGCGCTGCCGGGTTGGTGCACGCGGCCTGCCACCCGGGCCGGCGCGACACGCCGAAGAAGCTGTTCGCGGGCGGCGGCGCGTCGCTGCGGAACGACGAGTAGCTGATCACGCAACCCGTCTGCCCGCGCTTGCGACAGAGCGGGACGCTCGCGAAGTCGCCGCCGACGTCGCCGCCGACCGGCACCTGCACGCTGGTGCCGAGCAGCATCGCCGACACCAGGCGATCGCGCAGCGCGGGACTGGGGTCGATCTCGTTGCGTACGAGATTCGTCAGGATGCCGGCGCCCTGCGAGTGGCCGATCAGCACCACGCCGCGTCCCTGGTTGTCGTTCGCGACGTAGTGCTTCCACGCGTCGAGCACGTCGTCGTAGGCGAGCTGCGGGTCGTTCGGGATCGTGACGCCGCCGAGGCGCGCGGTGAGCGCGGTCAGCGTGACCTGGCGGTACACCGGCGCGAACACGCGGCACACCGAGCCGAGGCGCGCGACCTGCTGGCGCGCGACGAACAGCTCCTGGTCCTCGCCCGGGTCGAGGTCGCTGTTGCCGCCCTCGTCGGTGGAGATCGTCGGGTAGACGTAGAAGCAGTCGATCTTGGGATTGCCCGCCGGGCGCCAGCGCTCGACGCGCGTCTGGCCGCTCGCGCGCACGCTGGTCGCGTCGAGGTCGCGATCGCAGGCGTCGTCCTGGTCGGGACGGCAGAGCCAGTGCGCCGGGTCGGCGTAGGTCTCGCTGCGGTAGCCCGGGTAGGGATCGCGCGCGACGGTCGCGCCGGCCGGCGGGGCGATCGCGAGCAGCGCGAGCGCGGACAGGACGATCGCCGTGCGGTGTGCTCTCATCGCCCGACCTTAGGCCGCGCGCGGCCGCGGGGACAAGCACCTTCCGGCGCTCGCCCCGCGGCGGCGGAGCTCCGTCAGAACGGCAGCTTCTCGAGGAACGCCATCTCGCGCAGCCGGCGTCCGGTGACGCTGCGCTCGGGCGTCAGCAGGCTGACGGTCGCGAAGCCGATCGGGAAGGAACTGACGTCGGTGCTGCCGGGCAGCGCCGTGCTCGCGCAGTTGCTGGTGAAGACGTTGGTGCCCACGACGCTCGCCTGGAAGGTGCGCGTCGTGCCGTCGTCCGACTGGAGCCCGTACCCGGTCACCTTGTTCGAGCGGTCCACCGCGACGACGCGTACGCCGCGCACGCTGCCGGCGGTGCAGGTCGGGAAGTTGACGTTCAGCACCAGCCCGCGTTTCGGATCGTCGCGCTCGAACATCTTGCGCCGGAAGGTCACCTTGGTGCGGAACGCCTCGACCACCTGCGCCGTGTACGCGGCCGCCTGCGCGTAGTTCGGCGAGCCGCCGAGACCGGCGCTGATCGCGATCGCCGGCACGCCGAGGCGCGCCGCCCAGGTCGCGGCACCGACGGTGCCCGAGATCGGGGTGATCTCGGCGGAGAGGTTCTGGCCGTTGTTGATGCCCGACACGACGAGGTCCGGCTTGTTGCTCGCGAGCTCGTAGCGCAGCGCCCAGAGCGTGGTGTCGCCGGGGAAGCCCGCGACCGACAGCGCCGGATGGCCGCTCGCGGTGGTGGTCGAGATCACCGAGAACGGCGCTCCGATGGTGATCTGCTCGCCGGTGCCGCTCGAGTTGTTGGCCGGCGCGATCACCGCCACCTGGAGGTTCGGGTTCGCGGCCAGCGCGGCGACCATCGCGTCGATGCCGGCGGCGCCGCCCCCGTCGTCGTTGGTCACCAGCACCTTCATCGGCGAGAGGCTCGCCGCGTGGACCGCCGGGACGAAGAGGAGAAGGACGCACGAGACCACGAACGCGCTGCATCGACGCATGGGGTTCCCTCCGGATGTGAAGAACGAATTACGCGATCATTACGGTACGCCTCGTAGCGTTATTTCCGAGAGCCGGTCAAGAACTTTCCCGCGCGCTCTGCTAGGTGGCGCGCGTGGCGACGGGAGCGAACGGCGAGCGCCGCGGCCGCAAGCGCGACCCGCGGGTCGACGCGGCGGTACTCGATGCGACGCGCGACCTGCTGGTGCGCGTCGGCTACAGCGCGCTCACCTTCGAGGCGATCGCACGCCAGGCCGGGGTGCACCGCCCGGCGATCTACCGCCGCTGGCGCACCAAGGCGGAGCTGGTGCACGACGCCGTCTACCCCGCCGACGCGGGTGCCGTCGGCTTCGCGACCAGCGGCGACTTCGCGACCGATCTGCGGCTCGTCGCGCAAGGCGCGATCGCGCTCTTCTCCCGCCGCGAGGTGCTGGCGGCGGTGCCCGGCATGATCGCCGACCGCCAGAGCGACCGGACGGTCGCGCTGCTGCGATATGTTGATCTGGAAAAGGGCACGACCCGCGAGCTGCAGCGAGCCGCGTGGATCGATCAGCTGAAGCGCATTCCCGGAACGGGGGACTGGAGCGCGCGGCTCGATAAGGGCGATGGCGTCCAGCTCTATCGGATAGGGGCGAGCGGCGCTGTAACCCCGATCGTCGCGCATCCTGCGACTGCAATTTATGGCGATACCGAGGGTGCTGTGCTTCCGGGCTATGGTCATGCGCCGCTTGCTACGGGGGTGCGGGCGCACAGCTGGTCTCCCGATGGGCGCTGGCTCTGGTATGTCGTCCTTGACGCCGCACCGTTCGTCAAAGCGATGCGCTACGACGACGCGGTCACTGCCGAGCGCGCGCAGCGCCGCGCCCCCGGCCGGGCCACTGCCTCGATCTACCTCCGCGATCCTGAGGGCAGGGACATTCTTCTCGCGACGCGTCCGCAAAGCGACCTTCGGACATTTTTCGACAGGAGCTTCGTCCAGTGGGAGAAGGATGAGGTGCGGTTCGATGTGATGGAAACGGACCCCGCCGGAGGGCAGCAGGTTGTGACGATAGGCTGGTCGTTCACATCGGAAAAAATTCGAGTGGTGGATGGCAAAGCCGCTCGCGGTTACTGGCGCCTCCCCGGCCTTCATGGCGGCCGGCTGTCGTCGGAAGGCACCGGCGATACGCGCGAGCTTGTCGAAACCATTCCCGGCGACGAGCGGCGGAGCTTCGGACGCTTTCCCTTTGCGGTGGGCGATGCCCGCGCGGCCGGCGGCTTCCTGTCGCCTGATGGAAGGCGCGCGATTGCGGGGTTCCGCACGATCGACAATCCTCGCTTCGGGCTAGCAATCATCGAAAATGATCGTGTCCGAACGATTAGTAGCGCTCTCAGCCTCAACTATTGCGACTTTACGGTCTCGCTCACCAAAGGCGCCTGCATCGCGCAATCGCAGACGGTGCCGCCATCGGTGGTGCGCGTCGACGTTGCGAGTGGCGGCATAACCCGCGTGGCATCGGTCTCGGCCGATCACGAAGGGATCGCGCCGCTTCGGATCGAACCCCGAACTTGGATCAATCGACATGGTTACAAGGCGACCGGTTATATCGTCTGGCCGCGCGGATACACAAAGGGTCGGCAATATCCGGCGATCGTCATTACGCATGCATCGGACGCGGACGACCGCTTTGCAACGCACGAAAATCAATGGGAATATCCGGCGCAACTGTTCGCCGAACGGGGCTATGTCGTACTGCTCGTCAATAGTCCGACGTCCCGCCAAAACGCCGAAATCGATGCCGCCTATGAAGCCTGGGTCAGCGAGACGAAGGCGGTTTCGCCAGAGAAGCTGAGGCAGCTAATTTGGTTGAACTCGGTCGCGACCTTCGAAGATTCCGTGAAGGAGCTCGTCGATCGAGGGATCGTGAATCCGGCGCGGGTTGGGATCGCAGGTTACAGCTTCGGCTCGCAAATGACGAATGTCACGATCACGAACAGCTCGATGTTCCGCGCGGCATCGAGCGGCGACGGCGGCTATCTCGAACCGGCCTTCTATTTCAACGTGGCAGGTTCTTACGGCACGGTGTTCGGCGGGCCGCCAACCGATCCGGCGGCGCTCGCAAATTATCGCCGGCTCTCTCCGTCGCTTCGTGCAAACGAAGTTTGCGGCGCGGTGCTGCAACAGGTCGCGGCACCGCTCATTCCGTCGATTGATCTTCACGCCGCGCTCCGCAAGGCCGGTGTTCCCGCGCAGCTCAGCCTTTATCCGGGCGAGAACACAGCGACAGATGAAACGCACATCTTCCACATCCCGTCGAACCGCATTCTTGCGATGGAGGAAAATATCGCGTGGTTCGATTATTGGCTCCTCGGCAAGCGCGATCCACAATCGCCTCACGCCGACCGCTACGCGCTATGGGACAAGATGCGTGACGCGGCCCCGCGCAGTTGCAGCGCCAAAACGGCGAACGATGAGAACCGACATTAGCTTTCGACCCGGCCTCCCTCCTCCCACCAGCGCGTCCATGCCTCGGCCGCCGCGAACGTCAGGATCCGGTGATCGCGTCCATCGTCCCGCCAGCCTTCCTTGCTTGCTCGGATAAGCCAGTCGGGGTCGATCAGCCCGGCGCCGACGAGCTTGCCCTCCAGAAGCATTTCGACGGCCATCGTTCCTTGAGCGTCAAACACGCGCCGGACAAACCCGCCGGGACTGCCTTTCGTCCTGCGTTCGAGAATGAGATCGGGAAGGAGATCACGGAACGCCATGCGCGCTACCGCACGATCGCGGCCCCCTCGCACCCAAAACCACGACGGAATCGATAGGCAGAGTTCGAGGACCGGTTGCGACAGCAAAGGGGTGATCTGGGGCGGGCTGATCGCACGGGGATAGAGTTCGATGCTCTTTTGGGCACGGGCCAGCATGGCAACATGCGCTGCCTTGCCCGGGAGCGCGCCCGGCGGCGCCGCGAACCAGGGATGCCGATCTCCTTCCGCCACAGCAGCGGCCCGGCCCGTAGATCCGAGGCCCGTAAGATCGATACGCCTGCGATGCCCGCCCTTCCGTCGCCGAATGCGTTCCCAGCCTGCGCGGACGACGTCGATCATGCCCGAGCCGGTCAAGTCGGCAAGGTCGCGCGCGGTAGCGAACAGTCCCGGGTGAAGTCCCTGTGCAAGAAAACGGTCG
>JAJNQF010000084.1 GCA_021154945.1 Sphingomonas sp. | reverse complement strand
TATGCGCCGTTCGCGCAGCTCGGTCTTGAGATCGGCCGCTTCAACATCGACGGCTCGCTGCGCTACGATTTCGGTCGGGCCCGCGGCAGCGTCGCCGGCGCCGATCTGGGTGCGAGCTTCGGCAGCGGCATCACGACGTTCGACATCAACGGCGACGGCGTGATCTCGGCCGCCGAGCGCCAGGTCGCGGTGATCCCGAACGTCCGCTCGCCGCTCAACTATAATTACGATTACCTGTCCTATTCGGGCGGCGCAAACTATCGCCTGACTGACAGCACCGCGGTGTTCGCCCGCTACAGCCGCGGCGGCCGTGCCAACGCCGATCGCCTGTTGTTCGGCCCGTCGATCAACACGACGACCGGCGGCTTGACCGACGAAGGCGCCGCAGTCGATTTCGTCCGCCAGCTCGAAGGTGGCTTCAAGTTCCGCCAGAACGGCATTTCGCTCTACGCCACCGGTTTCTGGGCACGCACCGAGGAGCAGAATTTCGAGGCGACGACGCAGCGCTTCTTCAACCGCGAATATGAGGCGAAGGGCGTCGAGCTCGAGGGCCGGATCGCACGCGGACCGTTCTCGCTGTCGGCGGGCGGGACGTACACCGACGCGGAGATCACCAAGGATGTGCTGAACCCCGCAGTCGAGGGCAACCGCCCCCGTCGCCAGGCCAAGTTCATCTTCCAGGCGACCCCGCAGGTCGATGTCGGCCGACTGACCGTCGGCGCGAACGTGATCGGCACCACCGACAGCTACGCGCAGGACAACAACGTCCTCAAGATGCCCGGCTATACGCAGGTCAACGCGTTCGTCTCGGTCCGTCCGGCGGAGAACGTCACACTGTCGGTCAACGGCAACAATCTGTTCGACGTGAAGGGCATCACCGAAGCCGAGGAAGGCGCGATCCCGACCAACGGCATCGTCCGGGCACGCTCGATCACCGGCCGGACGATCTCCGCCGCGGTCCGCGTCGGCTTCTGATCGGGCGGGTGAGCGTGACAACGACCTCCACCGAGCGCCGTCTAGAAGCGCTCGCCCCCCTCCTCAAACGCCAGCTCGAACGGCTGTACGGCGGCGATCGGCTGGCGGCGCTCTGGCCGCGGATGGAGACGATCCTCCGCGACCGGGCGAGCGAACGGCCGGCGGCGATGGCCGCGCTGGACGAGGCACGGCTGGCCGACCCCGACTGGTTCGTCGCGCCCGACATGCTGGGCTATTCGACCTATGTCGACCGGTTCGCGGGCACGGTCGGCGGGCTGATCGACCGGGTCGACCATCTCGAATCGCTCGGCGTTCGCTATCTTCATTTGCTCGCGCTGCTGAAGGCGCGCGAGGGCGACAGCGACGGCGGTTTCGCGGTCGCGGATTATCTCGCGATCGAGCCGCGGCTGGGGACGATGGGCGATGTCGAGCGGCTTGCCGCACGGCTGCGCGAGGGGCGGATCAGCCTGTGCGTCGATCTTGCGCTCAACCACACCGCCGACGATCATCGCTGGGCGCAGGCGGCGCAGGCGGGCGATCCCTATTACCGGGCCTTTTATCACGTCGTGAGCGAGGACGAGGCGCAGGCGTACGAAGCCGCCCTCCCCGAGGTGTTTCCGACGACCGCACCAGGAAACTTCACGGCTGTGCCGGCGATGGGCGGGCAGGTCTGGACGACCTTCTATCCGTTCCAATGGGATCTGAACTGGTTGAATCCCGAGGTGATGCTGGCGATCGTCGACACGATGCTGCGGCTGGCGAACCACGGTTTCGAGGCGTTCCGGCTCGATTCGATCGCTTTCCTGTGGAAGCAGCTCAGCACCGATTGCCGCAACCGTCCGGAGGCGCATTTCATCGTCCGGGCGTTGCGCGCGGCGCTCGACATCGTCGCGCCCGCGACGCTGCTGAAGGCGGAAGCGATCGTCCCGACCGCACTGGTACCGCCGTATTTCGGGGCCGACGAGGGCGCAGATTGGGATGGCGGGTTCGAGCCCGAATGCCATCTGGTCTACAATAATTCGCTGATGGTGGCGGGCTGGGTCGCGTTGGCCGAGCAGTCCGCCACCCTGCCCCACGCGATCGTCGAGGCGAGCGGCGGCCTGCCACGCGGCGCCAACTGGCTGAGCTATGCGCGGTGTCACGACGATATCGGCTGGGGCGCGGTGATCGGCGACCTGGCCGGGATCGATCCGGACCCGGTCGCGCGGCTGAAGGTGGCGGGGCGCTTCCTCGAAGGCGGCGATGGCAGCTGGGCGCGCGGTGCGCCGTTCCAGTCGGACGGCTCGGTGCTGCATGGCTCGAACGGGACGATGGCGTCGCTGGCCGGGCTCGAAGCGGCAACGGACGACGCAGCGCGCGAGATGGCGTTTCGGCGGATCGCCTTGCTCAATGCGCTGTCGATCGCGAGCGGTGGCCTGGCGACGACGTACATGGGCGACGAGGCTGGGCTGCTGAACGACACGAGTTATCTGGGCGACCCTGAGCGCGCGCATGAAGGGCGCTGGCTGCATAGGCCGAAAATGGATTGGACGGCGCTCGATGGCTCGGCCGCGCGGCGGATCGG
The DNA here is from genome assembly GCA_021154945.1 of Sphingomonas sp. GTDB lineage: Bacteria > Pseudomonadota > Alphaproteobacteria > Sphingomonadales > Sphingomonadaceae > Sphingomonas. Next base: position 9,807 of record JAJNQF010000084.1, on the reverse strand, counting down.
TGGCGATCTGGAGGCGTTGCGGGCGGCGCGGATCGCGAGTGGCGGGGCCGGTTCGCCGGTGGCGATCGCGACGCGCTCGCCCGCGCTGCTCGGGATCGGCTGTGGTAGCGACCGGGTGTTCCTGAACTTCTCGGATGCTCCCGTTTCGGTCGAAGGTTTGGCTGGGTGGCAGGATCGCTTGTCCGAACAGCTTTGCGGGGGCACGCTTGTCGTCGAACCCTGGGGCGTCGTCTGGACAGGTCCCGCAGCGTGAGCGTGCATTTTCGCAATCCTCCCCCGCAAGGGGGAGGTGGCAGGCATAGCCTGACGGAGGGGGAGGTAAGGAGGAACCGCTGTTTCGTGTCCTCCCCCTCCGTCGCCTTCGGCGCCACCTCCCCCTGGCGGGGGAGGATCGATCGGTTCGCGCCGGACCATCGCGTACAAGGGGCAGGACAATGAACCTCGGCCGCATGACCAAACCGCGTCTGTCGCTCGTCCGCCTCATCGAGATGAACCTCGGCTTCCTCGGGCTGCAATTCTCGTTCGGGCTGCAACAGGCCAACATGGCGCCGATCTACGGCTATCTCGGCGCGGACGAGGCGAGCCTGCCGCTGCTGTGGCTCGCCGGGCCGATGACCGGGCTGCTGATCCAGCCGCTGATCGGTGCGATGAGCGACCGGACCTCGACCCGGATCGGCCGCCGCACCCCCTATTTCCTGATCGGCGCAGTGCTGTGCAGCCTGTGCCTGCTGGCGATGCCGTACAGCCCGACCCTGTGGGTGGCGGCCAGCCTGTTGTGGGTGCTCGATGCCGCCAACAACGTGACGATGGAGCCGTACCGCGCCTATGTCGGCGATCGCCTGCCCGACGATCAGCGCGCCGCCGGCTTCCTGACGCAGTCCGCCTTCACCGGCCTCGCGCAGACGCTCTCGTATCTGGCACCGTCGTTGCTGGTGTGGATCGGCTTCAACAAGGACGCCGTGGACGGCAACGGGATACCAGACATTACGCGGATCGCGTTCCTGATCGGTGCGGTGCTGTCGCTCGCGACGATCATTTGGTCGGTGGTCCGCGTCCCCGAACTGCCGCTGCCCGCCGAAGAGCAGGCGCGGCTGGCGAAGGAGCCGCTGACGCTCGGCGGCACGCTGCGCGACCTCAAGACCGCACTGGTCGAGATGCCAAAACCGATGCGACAGCTCGCGTTGGCGATGCTGTGCCAATGGTATGCGATGTTCGCCTATTGGCAGTTCATCACCTTCGCGGTCGCGCGCTCGCTGCACGGCACGTCGGATGCGAAGAGCGAAGCGTTCCGCGATACCGTGCTGACCGTGGGCCAGCTCGGCGCGTTCTACAACGCCGTCGCGTTCGTCGCGGCAATCGCGCTGGTCCCGCTCGCCCGCCGCTGGGGGGCCAAGAGCGCACACGCCGCCTGCCTGCTCGCATCGGGCGTGGCTATGCTTGCGATCCCCGGCTTGCGCACCGAGCCCGCGCTGTTCGTGGCGATGCTGGGCATCGGCATCGGCTGGGCGAGCATGATGGGCAACCCGTACATCATGCTGATCGACATGATCCCGCCCGAGCGCAACGGCGTCTATATGGGCATCTTCAACATGTTCATCGTCATCCCGATGATCATCGAGAGCCTGACCGTGCCGCTGTTCTACCACTCGCTGCTGGGCGGAGAACCGCGCAACATCCTGTATCTCGGCGGCGCGTTGATGATCCTCGGTGCGATCGCGACGACCCGCGTGACGATGCCCAGCCGTAGATAACGTGTGGGATCCTGCCCGCAGCGTCCGCCGCCAGCATGATCCCCTCGCAATCTTGGACGCTATTTCCCCTGGGCGCGCCACCGCTGGATGGTGCGGCCGATGATCTGGTCCTCGCCGCCGACATCGCGCCAGAGTTCGGAGAACAGCGGATCGCTCGACGCCGGTCGCTTCGACTCCTCGAGCCGGTCGAAGCTGACCCGGATCGGGATCGTCACGCCCTCTCCGCAGATGATGCATTCGCGGTTGCGGAGCGCGGGGATCGAATCGAGAAACCCGCGCGCGCCTTCGGGCATCGCAGCGCGGACGAAGGCCTGGTCGCGGTCGTTGTTGAGGCGCATCGCGATGATCGTGCCGCACTGCGACAGCACGCCTTCCGCCAGATCCGACGGGCGCTGCGTGATCAGGCCGAGCGACACGCCGTATTTGCGGCCTTCCTTGGCAATCCGCCCGAGGATGCGCCCGACCGCGCTGTTCGTTTCCTCACCTGCCGGAATATAGCGATGCGCCTCCTCGCAGACGAGCAGGATCGGGCGCTGCGGTTCGTTGCGCGACCAGATCGCGAAGTCGAACGTCATGCGCGCCAGCACCGCGACGACCACCGAGGTAATCTCCGACGGCACGCCCGAGACGTCGATGATCGAGATCGGCTTGCCCTCGCCGGGCAGGCGGAAGATTCGCGCGAGAAAGCCCGCCATCGTGTCCGCGACGAGCATGCCCGAGAACATGAAGCCATAGCGGGGATCCGCCTTGATCTCGTCGATCTTGGTCTTGAGACGCAGATAGGGCGCGGTGTCGCCGGCGCGGTCCATCTTGCCCATTTCGGCGTTGATGATAGCCGTCAGATCGCTGAGCAGATACGGGATCGGCGCATCGACCGTCAGCTTTGCGATCTCCTGGCCGATGCGGCTCTTGGCTTTCGCGGCAAGCAGGCATTTGGCGAGAATATCCGCATCGAACTGCCGCGCGGCGCCGCTGCTGGTGAGGAACACCTCGCAATGCTCCTCGAAGTTCATCAGCCAATACGGCATCTGCAGGTTCGAGACGTCGTAGATCGCACCGTTGGACTTGAACGCGGCGGCATATTCGCCGTGCGGATCGATCATCACGATATGACCCTGCGGCGCGAGTTCGCAGATCCGGTGAAGGATCAGCGCAGCGCCGGTCGACTTGCCCGTGCCGGTCGATCCGACGAGCGCGAAATGCTTGCCGAGCATCGCATCGACATACAGCGCGGCGCGGATGTCCTCGGTCGGATACACCGTGCCGACGGTGATGTTGACGCGGTCGTCGGCGGCATAGACCTGCTCCAGATCCGAGCTGGTGATCGGGAACACCTCGCAACCCGGCATCGGATACCGCGTGACGCCGCGGCGGAAGCGATAGAGCTTGCCGGTGAGTTTTTCCTCGTCACCCTCGCCCAGGAAATCGATCTCGGCGGCGATGCAGGTGCCGGCCGTGTCCTCGAGTTTCAGCGAGCGAACATTGGCGACCAGCCATGTTCCGCCAACCCGCATTTTGACCTGGCTGCCGACCTGGCCGGCTGCCGCGACGACGGGGTCGGGATCGTCGAACAGGCCGCCGATCGACGCACGATCCAGCAGCACGCGGCTGCTCGATCCGGCGATCGCGAAGACGACCCCGATCGGCGTCGCCATCGCATCCGCGCTGGCCAGACCACCGTCCAGCGGCACTGCGCGCGCGAACGCTTCTGATCCCGGCATTTGGCTCATTCCGGCAACATCCCCAGTCATTCCACCACGACCGTGCCAGCAAAGGCGTAAACATCCGGTGACGATGGTGAACGCGCGCTACACTCTTCGTGCGATCCAGCCCGCTGCCCAGCCGAGGAATACCGACAGCGCGACCGCGACCAGCCCGTAGATCACCGACGATCGCTCGGCGGCGCGGGCGACGAACCGCTCGAAGCCCGATTTGCGGATCTCGATATCGCGCACCGCCGCGGCCAGCACACGGCCGTCGCGGATCAGGAACGTCTCCGCGGTGAAGCGACCAACGGGCACGCGCGCCGGGATCGATACGCGTGCGCGGTAGAGGACACCGTCGGTGATCTCGACCGCGCGCGGTGCCTCGTAATACAGGCCGGCGCGGCGCTTGAGATCGACCAGGCCTTTCTGGAAGCGGTCCTGGGTGTCGACCGGCGCGCTGGATGCGGGCGACAATTGCAGGCTGTCGAGCCCGAGTTCGTAGATCGCGCGCGTCCGGTCGTCGACGAGGCGGTCGATCGGCTTGGACGAAGCGATCGCGTAGAAACTGGGGGCCGAGCGATAGCGCAGGCGCGAGGCGTTGACCCAGATGCCCGCGACCTTTTCCTTCTCGCGCATCAGGACCGACTGGGTCGGGCCCTTCACGACGACGACGACATCGGTCGGATGCTCGTCGCTCGGCAACCGCCCGCCGGGATAGAGGATCGCGCCGAACAGGAGGAGCTCGGCACCGGTGAAGCTGTACGCGATCTCGATATTGCGCTGCGACACGTCGGGGACGAGCACCGGTTTTGCCTGCGCCATAAGCAGTGGCGCGAGCAGGACGAGCCAGCGCGCGCGCTTCACGACAGCGTGACCGAGAAGATCTCCTCGGGCCGCCAGACCAGCCCGAGCAGGATCCGCGCGCCGACCAACAGCACCATCACCGCGAGCGCGAGGCGGAGATATTCGGGCCGGAACTTGGTCGCGAACCGCGCGCCGATCTGTGCGCCGACCACCGAGCCCAGCAGGAGCAGTCCGGCGAGGACGATGTCGACCGCCTTGGTGGTGGTCGCGTGGACCATCGTCGCGACCGCAGTGACGAACAGCGTCTGGAACAACGACGTCCCGACCACCACGGAGGTCGCCATGCCGAGCAGGTAGATCATCGCGGGAACGAGGATGAAGCCGCCGCCGATGCCAAGCAGGATCGTCAGGATGCCGGTGAAGAAGCCGAGCAACAGCGGTGCGAGCGGCGAGATGTAGAGGCCAGACGCATAAAAGCGCGTGCGCAGCGGGAGCGCGGCGACGAGCGGATGATGGCGGCGCTTGCGCGCCTTGGGAGGACGCCCGGTGCGGGCGCGACCGATCGTGCCGATCGATTCCTTGGCCATCATGCCGCCGATCGAGCCGAGCATGAGGACGTAGACGATCGCGATCACCGTATCGATCTGGCCGCTTTGCTGGAGCAGCCGGAACAGCCACGCGCCGAAGAACGAGCCGAAGATACCGCCCGCGACGAGCACGCCGCCCATCTTGGTATCGACGCCCTTGCGGCGGAAATGCGCGAACACGCCCGAGACGCTGGCGCCGGTCACCTGGCTTGCGGACGAGGCGGCGGCGACGGTCGGCGGGATGCCGTAGACGATCAGCAGCGGCGTCGTCAGGAAGCCGCCGCCGACCCCGAACATGCCCGACAACAGCCCGACGCCCCCGCCAAGCAGGATGATGACGAGCGCGTTGACCGACAGGTTGGCGACGGGGAGATACAGATCCACGGCCGCAGCGTTACACTGGATTGCGCGCGCGGGGCTAGGCTCGACGCGCGCGAACTGGATTGGAGGCGTTGGGTCGACGATGGTCGCTCGCTCCCTGCGCGATGGAGTACGTCAGAAGTCGCTGCCGATCGACAGCGCAGGTCCCGAACCCGGGCGCGCGCCACCGGCGATTCGCTCGCGCCAGTCGAGCGTCAGACGCAGGGTCTTGCCCGCGACCGGTACTGTCGCGACGACCGACGGGCCGATGTCGAACCGGCTGGCATCACGTTGCGCACTCCCCCACGCGCCGACGCCGACATCCACGCGCGCACCCGCCACCTTGCCGAGCGGATGCGTCAGTCGCGCGGACGCGTCGACGAAACCTTCGATCCCGTCGCGCACGATTCCCCCGGCCTGCCCATAGGCTTCGACACGGACTCCGGGAGCGATATCGGACGGACCATAGCCCGCGATTACGCCGAGCGTCGCCCCCCCGCGCCCCCCGTCGAGCACGAAGCGCTGTTCAGCGACGAGGCGGATCGGCAAGCGGGTCGGCTGCCATTCGATCCCGACCGCCGCCTCGCGCCCTTTGCCCTCGAGCGGCGTGGCGACCCGCGCAACCAGTGCAAGCCTGCGTCGGTCGCCCAGCGCATAGACGAGCCGCAAGCCGCCCTGCGACGCGCCGAGCTGCCCGCCCGACACGGTCCCGGCCGGCCCGCCACGCGCCAGCAACCAGGCGCTTCCACTGAGACGGGCCGCCCTCCTGGCAACCGACGGCGGCGCGACCGGGGATGGGATGGCGTCGACGTGAGGCCGTTCCTGCGGAGCTTCGCGAACGGCCGCCGCGATCGAAGGCGCAGGGCCGCTGATGGGCTGTCGTATCGCCCGGCGTACGATCGCCATGGGGGACGGCGTGGCGTCGGACGGGGTCATCGCGACCGTCATTATTGGTCGTGATCGGCCAAGCACGACCGCGGCAACCTGTGGCACGAGCACGTCGATGACCCGCGGGATGATCTTGGATGCGGGCAGCGACGCCACCTCCGGCAACAGCAATGCCACCCGAATCATGATCCAGCCGCCCAAGGACAGTGCGAGAAAGCGTAGCGGGCGGCCGCCCCTCATCCTCTTTCGGCGGCTTCGCATTCCAGGCCGGGCGGCGTTGCCGGCGACAGATCGGGAAACTCGTGCCGCGTCTTGTCCCACACCGGCGCCGCGCCGCGCAGCATGCGGATATAGCGCAGGACCGCATTGGGCGCGGCGATCAGCGAGACGAGATTCCCGACCACGAAGCGCGGCAACGACCACAGCGCCTCGCGGAAACCGTAGCTGCGTCCCGTGAACAGCATCCGAAGTGCGAGCCGCCATCCGAGCAGCATGGCATTGGCGACGAACAACCAGAATGCGGTGGGAGAGGCGTTCGCAAGCGCCGCCGGCTCGCCGATCAGCCAGTGGATCACGAGCGATATCGCCCATAGCGGCATCGCGACATAGGCGACGGCGAGGACGACGACCGCGAGCGGCGCCCGCCGGTCGCGCATCCGCATCCAGTGATCGGCGAACGCGCGCGGCCTCGCCCAGCCGGTCCGATCCCAACCGGCCAGCGCGATGCCGGTCATCCAGCGCGTCTTCTGGCGGACCGATTCGCGCATCGTGCCCGGGAAATAGGCGCGGACGGCGACGACCGTGCCCGCATCAGCCGTCGCGACCCGCGCGAAGATGCCGCGCGCGCCGAGTTCCGCGAGCCGCAGGCCGAGTTCGTAATCCTCGGTCAGGCTGGACGCGTCGAACGGATCCCCGCCCCGGGCCTGCGCGATCATTGCCAGGACATCGGGTGCGATCGCGCACCCCGTCCCGGCCAGTGGCATGCCTGCGCCCAACGCCGTCCGCACGACGATCTGCTTGGCGTGCGATTCGGCGAACTCGTCGGCATAATGGCCCGAGACGAGCCGCGAGCCGCGATGGACCAGCGGCAGGACGGGAAGCTGGACCACTTCATACTGGTCGATCAGGCTGTCGAAGACCCGCAATTCCTGCGCGTGAACGACGTCCTCGGCATCGTGCAATACGATCGCCTTGGTCCCGACCGCCTCGCGTGTATCGTCGCGGCGCATCGCATGCCACACCGTGTTGAGGCAGTCGGCCTTGGTGGTCGGTCCGTCGCGCTGGCCGATGACCAGACGGACCCTCGCATCGCGCTCGGCGACCGCGGCGACCGCATCGATCGTCTCGCGATCATTGGGATAGGCGCCGACATAGATCCGGTAATCGTCATGGTCGTAGCGATCGAGTGCGGTCGACAGCATCCCGCCGATCACCGCCGCCTCGTCCCACGCGGCGACGAACACCGCGATCCGCCCCGTACTCCGCGGCGGCGGCAGCGTCGCGATACTCAGCCGACGCCGGCCGCCCTGGCGCAGCCGCTGGCCGAGAAAAAGCAGGTCGACCAAAAGGTCGTCGACGCCGCCGATGAACAGCCCGACGCTGGCGAACAACAGCGTCTCGCGTGCGAATGCATCGATCATCCACAGCGACTCGGCCACGCCCCACCCCCGTCTGGGGCGTACAGTAGATTTACGTCCGTTTCGGATTCAGTAGGGTCGGAATCGGATGTTTCACGATTTTTGTGAGGAACGCATCGACGCCCCCGAACCATCCGGCCGGGCGGACGTTACATACCGGATCCCTTCCCCCTTTCGGGATCAGATGCCGATGATGCCCGGCCTGGTCGCACCGCCGCGTAACGGGCGGTGCGGCCTAGCCTGATTCCTTCATCGCACGCGCGCTGCTTGCGGCCGTAAGACCCCAGGAAGACCGCAGTCCTGTGCGCAGCAGTTGCGGGCCTAGCCGTTAAGGCCGGTCGCGACCGCCGCCGCCGGTGTTGCTGCCGTTGCCCGCGCCGCCGCCGGCACCCGCTGCGCCGACCGTGCCGATGTTGCCGAACAGATCCTGGAAGAACCCGCGTTCGCGACCCAGCGTCGGCGTCTTCTTGCCATATGGCTTGATCGAGGCGACCTGATCGAGCCCGCCGCGACGGATCGCGGTGACGGTGCCCTTCTGGTCGAAGCTGATCTGCAATGTGATCTGTGCGTTCGGGCGCGGATTGCGGAACGCGAGGTTGCGGCTGTCGCGCGCCAGATAATACCAGTCGCCCTGGTCGAACTGCCCGGCGAGCGTCGGCTTGCCCAGTGTCGCGAGCACCGACTGGCGGTTGTCGACGCCCGGCTGGACCGAGTTGACGAGATCGGTGTCGACCACATAGCCCTGGTGCGAGCGCAGCTGGGTGCAGCCCCCACTGGCCAATGCGGCGACCGCAAGTGCTGCGGCGAGACCCGTACGGGCGGAAAACACGCTCATATAAACTCCCAACCGGGGCACGCGAAAACACGTGACGAGTCCCACGCATTTGCATCGGCCGCCGTTCGCCTCGATATGCGAGGTTGCGCGGGCAAACAAGCCGAAGCGCGGTTGCGACCTGAAGGACGACGGATTGAGCTGGTTCGGAAGACTGCTCGGCGAGAAGCCGGACGAGGCATTGCCGCTGTATAACGCGGTGGTCGCACGCGCGCGCGCGGAGCATTGGTACCGGGAGGGCGCGGTGCCGGACACGGTCGACGGCCGGTTCGACATGATCGCGACGCTGCTGGCGTTCACGATGCTGCGGCTCGAGGCCGAGCCGGCGGGCGGCGATCCCGCAGCGCGGCTGGCCGAGCGGTTCGTCGACGACATGGACGGGCAACTGCGCGAGATCGGGATCGGCGACATCATCGTCGGCAAGCATATCGGCAAGATGATGGGCATGCTCGGCGGGCGCCTTGGAGCGTATCGCGAGGGGCTGGCGGCGGGCGATATCGCGCCGGCTCTAGTGCGGAACCTGTACCGGGGTTCGGCGCCGGACGACGCTGCCCTCGCGCATGTCCGCGACTCGGTGATGGCGTTTCATGCCGGGCTGGCTGCGATGCCGCTACCCAATCTGCTATCTGGAGAATTGCCGTGAAGCCCGAGTTCAGCCGCCCCGAACGCCTCGACACGATCGGCGAGCGCGAGCGGATCGTCGAGATCGTCGCCAACGAGGACGAGCGCGCGGCACTGGCGAAGCGATTCGACCTGCTCTCGATATCGCGGCTCGACGCGCGACTCGGGATCAAGCGCACCGAGAGCGGCATCGTCGTGAAGGGCCGCGTGACCGGCGCGGCGGTGCAGGCGTGCTCGGTCACCGACGAGCCGCTCGATACGCATATCGACGAGCCGGTCGCGCTGCTGTTCGTCGAGCAGCTGATCGCCGAGGGCGACGAGGTCGAGCTGTCCGACGATGCGCTCGACATGGTGGCGATCGAGGGCGGGACGATCGATCTGGGCGAGGCTGCGGCGGACACGCTGGCGCTGTCGATCGATCCGTTCCCGCGCGGGCCGAACGCGGCGGCGGCGCTGGCGGCGGCGGGGGTGATCAGCGAGGACGAGTTCCGGCCGGCGAATGCGTTTTCGGATTTGAAGGCGAGGATGGCGAAGAAGGGGTGAGCGGTGTGCTGTGTAGTACGCGGTAAGGATTAGCGTATCCACACACTGCACCACCCCGGCGAAGGCCGGGGCCCAGTT
>JAJNQF010000055.1 GCA_021154945.1 Sphingomonas sp. | reverse complement strand
CTGCAACCTTTCCAACTGGGCCCCGGCCTCCGCCGGGGTGGAAGAGGAAGGTAGTAGCGGAGGTTTGGGGCGTGCCCGGAATCGCAATCCGCCCCCGCCAGGGGAGGTGGCGCCGAAGGTGACGGAGGGGGAGGGAAGCGGAACGGCGGTTACCCTTTCCTCCCCCTCCGTCTGGCGATTGCCAGCCACCTCCCCCTGGCGGGAGAGGATCGACATGCCTCGCCCTACTTCTTGATCAGGCCGATCTCGACCAGCCGCTCGTACAGATAGTCATGCGCGGTGATCGGCGTCGGATAGCGGTTCGCGTTGTCCGGCGTGATCGTGCCGGGCAGCGTCTCGATCAGGAAGTCCGGCGCGGGATGCAGAAAGAACGGCATCGAATAGCGCGAATGGCCGCGGCGCTCGGGCGGCGGGTTGACGACGCGGTGGGTGGTCGAGGGCAGCACGTTGTTGGTCAGCCGCTGCAGCATGTCGCCGACGTTGACGACCATCGCGCCCTCGGGCGGCTTGATCGACAGCCAGCGGCCGTTGGCGCGGTCGAGCAGTTCTAGGCCGGCTTCCTCGGCGCCGAGCAGCAATGTGATGAGGTTGATGTCCTCATGCGCGCCGGCGCGGACGCCCTCCGCATCGGCGGGGATCGGCGGGTAATGCAGCAAACGAAGTATGCTGTTGCCGTCCTTCACCGCCGGGTCGAACCAGTCGGGCTTGAGCTTCAGGTGGCGCGCGATCGCGGACAGAAGCTTGTCGCCGGCGCGGTCGAAGGCGGCGAACAGTTCGAGGAAGACCGGCTTGAATCCCTCGGGGCGGGTGGGCCAGACGTTCGGCGCCATCGTGTCCGCATAGCGATGACCCTCGGGGAGTTCGCGGCCGACGTGCCAGAATTCCTTGAGGTCGACGACCTTGGCATCCTTGGCGATCTCGGTCTTGAACGGCGTGTAGCCGCGCGCGCCGCCGCCGCCGGGGATGTGATAGCCGCGCTTCTCGTCCTCGGGCAGATCGAACAACAGCTTGGTCTCGGCCCAAGCGCGCTCGATCAAATCGGCGGGGATGCCGTGATCGGCGACGATCGCGAAGCCAAACCGCTCGAACGATTCGCCGAACGCGGCGGCGAAGCCGTCGGGGTCGGTGTCCTGCGTAGCGAGGCTGAGCGTCGGGACCTGGGCAGCGGGGGTGTCGAGCATGGGGTTCGTGTCCGGATTGGGGTTGCACCCGATATAGGGGGTCGGGGAGGCGGTGCCAAATGCCTGGGTTAGGGTTGGTTTACATTTTGAACGATCCTCCCCCGCCAGGAGGAGGTGTCGCCGGAGGTGACGGAGGGGGAGGATACGGAGCAGACGTGGCTCTCGCCTCCCCCTCCGTCTGGCAAGCGCCAGCCACCTCCCCCTGGCGGGGGAGGATTGTAGGGCCGCTCCGTTATCCCGGTCATGTATCTTCTCGTCATCCCCGCGGAGGCGGGGACCCATATACTCAAAGGTTAGCCAATCTGGGTCCCCGCTTCCGCGGGGATGACGCTTCCGCGGGGATGACGATGCATGTTTTTGCAGATCAGTGGATTCCGGAACAAGGCGCTCCTGCCGAAGGGCCCGGCATGACGGAAGGGGAGCGCTACCCGCTGATGACGATCGTGCCGGTCGCCTTGTCCGCGCCATCCGGGGCGAGTTCGAGGCGGAAGGGTTTGTTCTCGTCGGTCGTGCCGATCAGGTTCGCGCCCTCGGGATGCACCTGGTAGCCGACCTTGCCGAGCCGCTGTGCGAACCAGTCGCGGACGATCGTCGGGGTGGCGGGGCTGGCGAAGGCCACGCGGAGCCCGCCGGCCTTGTCGTCGCCCACGATGTTCAAATTCTTGATCGACGACCCCGGATACAGCCGGACGCCGTTGAGATCGAAATTGCCGGTGTCGATCCTGATCTTCGGCAGCTTCACCGTGCCCTGGAAGCCGGGGACGTCGATCTTCATCTCGCCGGTCTCGCCGTTGATCGCGCCGAGCACGTTGCCGCCATCCGCGTTGATCGACACCGACGCGCCTTCGTTCGAGCGGTCGCAGGCGGCTAGCGCGAGCACGCCCACGAGACCAACGGTAGCGAGAAAGAGCGGGCGGATCATGGATGCCTCCGAAGTGTATTGTTATGACAACACAGATAGGAGGCATCGGCGTATCGCGCAATCATCTCCGAACCGCGCCGGTTAGCGGGTTTCGCGCGACCGCCCGAGCGGGTAGAGGCGCTGGCATCATGCAGACCCAGGAACCTCAATCCGACGCGCCGGCGATGCGTGGCGCGCCGATCGGCTTCGTCGAGTTCGTCGCGCTCGTCGCCTCGCTGATGTCGCTGACCGCGCTCGGCATCGACTCGATGCTGCCCGCGCTGCCGGCGATCGGCGACTCGCTCGGCGTCGCGTCGGAGAACAGCCGCCAGTTCGTCGTGACCGCGTTCGTGATCGGCTTCGGCGTCGCGCAGCTCGTCCACGGTCCGCTCGCGGATCGCTTCGGGCGGCGGACGGTGCTGCTCTGGTCGCTGGTGCTCTACATCATCGCCAACGTCGCCTGCGCCACCGCGGGAAGTTTCACGTTGCTGCTGGTGGCGCGGGTATTCGGCGGCGCGGTGATCGCCGCCGCGCGCGTCGCGACGATCGCGCTGGTTCGCGACTGCTATCACGGGCGGGCGATGGCGCGGGTGATGTCGATCGCGTTCATGGTCTTCATGATCGTCCCGATCCTGGCGCCGACGTTCGGCTGGACGGTGCTCCAGTTCGGCGACTGGCGTGCGATCTTCTGGACGGTCGCGGTGCTGACGCTGGGCGTGCTGGTGTGGTTCTACCTGCGGATGCCGGAGACGCTGGCGCCCGAGAACGTCCTGCCGATCACGCCGGGACGGATCCTGAGCGACTGGCGCCAGACGCTCGTCGATCGCAATTCGCTCGGGTACACGCTCGCGTCGACCGCGTTGATGGGCGCGCTGTACGGCTATCTCAATTCGATCCAGCAGATCATGGCGGACGTGTTCCACAAGCCGACGCTGCTCGCGCTGATCTTCGCGACGACGTCGGTGACGATGGCGGCGTGCAACCTGCTCAACTCGCGGATCGTGATGCGGCTGGGGACTCGGCTGATCAGCCACGGCGCGCTGTCGGTGCTGATCCTGGTGTCGCTCGTCCACCTGTTCGCGATCGAGATCGGGTTCGAGACGCTGGTCAGCTTTGCGGTCTTCCAGGCGCTGACGCTCGGCTGTTTCGGACTGGCGACGTCGAACTTCTCGGCGATGGCGATGGAGAATACGGGGCGGATCGCCGGTACCGCGTCGAGCGTGCAGGGATTCCTGAGCGTGACCGTCGGCGCGGTGATCGGTGCGCTCATCGGCCAGGCGTTCAACGGCACGACCGTGCCGCTGGTCGCGGGGTTCCTCGGCGCAGGGTTGGCGGCATTGCTGGCGATCCTGGTCACCGAACGGGGTCGCTTGTTCCGGCCGGCGTCGACCGCGCCCAAGCGCGCTTGAAGGAACCACCGCGCACGTCCACCGTTCGCATCGGGTAAGCCCGTGACACGCGGGCGTCCTGGAACGAGGGAGTGTGACCATGGGCGGACATCAGGTGCCGAGTGCCGGTTCGGGCGACGACGGTTATGACGAAGAGGGCTATGACGAGAGCCAGCGCGCCGAGATCCTCGAGGCCACGCGTAACGGGCCGAGCGACGGCATCATCCTGACCGATCTCGAACCCGACCTGGGCGAAGACGACACGGACGACGAGTCGATCGACGAGACCAAGATGGACTCCGAAGAGGCCGGCGAGACCGACGCCTCCGTCACGATGGACGAGGACGACATGGACGAGGACGACGTCCAGGACGAACTCGACGATGGCAGCATCGAAGACGACGAAGACCTGGACGATGCCGACGACGTCGCGTTGAAGCCCTGATCCGTCCGCGACGCGCTCAAGGTGAGCGCGTCGCTATCCGCCCGCGTTCGCCAGCACGGCGAGATCGCGGGCGTCGAACGCCGCGCCGGTTGCGTCGGTCGGTTGCGTGGCAGGCATTCCCGACGGTGCGTTCGTCGGCGGTTCAGGGGCATCGGTGGCTACGTCATAGGCGGTCCACAGGATCCCTGCCGACCAGAACAGCGCTGCCCAGCGGCTGCGGAAAAGACGCGAAAATCCCATTCATGCTGCATTGCACACAGAGTCTTGCCGCTCCGTGATCGGATAGGCTTAACGCAGGCCCCGGCTGCTTTTTGCCACTTTTCCGCTGTATTTTGACAGTCTGGCCGCCATGATTGACATGGTTCGTTCATCCAAATGACAGGAACCGTTGCTGTAACGCAACACCCGGGAACAGTTCCCTGAATGTGACATTTTTTGTGCAACCATGTGCCCGCCGGCCTGTTTCGACTTGCCTGGACCAAACCGACGCACCGTGCAGTCGGGGATCCACGCAACACACGAGATAAGGTCAAATTCACATGCGTAAGCTTTCCCTGGCAATCGCCCTCGCCGCTGCAACGGTCGCAGTTCCCGCCTTCGCGCAGGACATGTCGGCACCGGCCCCCACCGACAACAGTGCGCAGCCCGGCGAGGCAGCTGCTCCGGACGGCTCGAAGGCATTCGGCATCGAGCCGTACTTCGGCGTCATGGGCGGTTGGGAGCAGTTCGACAACGAGCGCGGCCACGGCATCCCGCAGGCGCTGAACGCCGACAACTCGCTGCGTCGCGGCTACAAGCCCTCGGGCTCGCTGGTTCAGGGCGTCCTCGGCGTGAACGTGCCGCTCGGCCCGGTTTTCGTCGGTGCTGAAGGCAACGTCATCAAGGGCATCGAAGGCAACATCGATTGGGAATATGGCGCAGCAGGCCGTTTCGGCTTCCGCGCTGGCGACAGCGGCCTGATCTACGGCAAGGTCGGCTACCAGTGGGTGAACTTCGACAAGTTCTCGGCACGTTCGACCAACGGTGGCGACACCGGTCGTGACTACAGCGCGATCACCTACGGCATCGGCGCAGAAGTCGGTCCGCAGAGCATCGGCCTGAAGGGCATCACCGGCAACGCAGGCTTCCGCATCCGCGCCGAGGTCAACACCTTCGGCGACGCGCAGAGCTTCCGTCCGATGCTCGGCATCATCACGCACTTCTAAGCCTTTGCCTCGCAAGAGGTATAAGCTGGATGCGTAACGGGGGCGGGGAGTGGCTAGGGCCATTTCCCGCCCTTCGTGTGTCTGGCGTTTGCGGCGTGTCGAGTCGGTGACGTGTCCGGAGTATGGCCGCTCGCACGGTTCCGGGCATGGGTCCCCGAGCATGGCGCCCCGAACATGGGACTGCGAGCATGGCGGTGCTTGCGGCGGGATCGATGACGGGTGCGATTTTCGGCACCGCGTCGGCCGGGATGTGCGGGAGCGGTGCCGCGGGCCGATCCGGGCCTGACCGACGCATGCAGGACAACGAGTTCGCCGTATCCGGTCGGTACTGCCCAGCATCGACCCGCTAGCTGGCTCGCGCCCGTTGGATTGGCACATGAGAGAGTGGGCAGATAGTTCGGTACTTGCCGGGCATTTGGCAGACTAACCGACCGGTTTGACGGTCCCCCGGTGTGCGCGCCTGATGTTTCGGGACGGAAAGTTTACCGCGTCTCACGGTCGGCAACTTCATCCGGCACCTGGCGAACATCGGCATCGGGTAGGCAGCGCGGAACCGTCCTCGGCCAGCTTGCGTCGGGTGAGAGATGTTCACGATGCGTTCGCCTTGTTTCCGACTCCGCTTACCGCAACCCACCCTGCGACTAGGGTGACATCGTCGCGCGCGCGCGTACGCGCGAGGGACGATGGAGTATGTGTTTGATTTCATGCGGTTGCTGAGCGGCGATCGTGCAGCCGCCCCGCGCCGCGGTGGGGCGGCGCGCCGTCCAGCGCCCGGAGTCCTGCTGCAACTCCGTCTGGTGTTCTATGGCGTGCTGCTCGGGCTGATGATGCCGGTGATCCGCCAGATCGACTGGTCCGCGCTCGTGCCGCCGGGGCTGAAGGTCGAATGGCCGACCGGGTTCGGCATCGCCTGGCCCGCCGGGCATTTCCGCGTGCCCGGAGGCTGGGGTTGGGCCGAGGATGGTGCCAAGGCGGAGGCGCCGTCCGCAGCGGCGGCTGCCGGCGCTGCGGCCAACGCCGGTGGCGCGACCGCCGCTACCGGCACTCTCGCCACCGCAGCGGGCATCGCCAGCGCGGCGTCGACCGCCGCCGCATCTGCACTATCGGGCGGCAAGCCCGTATCGGCACGCTTCACGATCTGCGGCCATGCCAAGCGGATCGACTGCATGGTCGACGGCGACACCTTCTGGATGGCCGGAACCAAGATCCGCATCGCCGACATCGACACCCCGGAAACCCACCCACCCCGCTGCGCCCGCGAAGCGCGTCTGGGCAAGGCCGCGACGCTGAAGATGCAGGCGATGCTCAACGCCGGCCCCTTCACGCTGACCCCGATCAAGCGCGACGTCGACCGCTACGGCCGCAAACTCCGCATCGTCGAGAGGGGCGGCGTGTCGCTGGGCGCGGTCCTGGTCCGCCACGGCCTCGCGCGGCGCTACGGCGGCGGGAAGCGCTCGCCTTGGTGTGGATAGGGTTGGGCTTACCGGAACGCCGGTAATGCGTTATGCTCGATCCATGGCCACACACGTCGACGAGTTCGAAAAGCTGGAAGCCGATCATGGTGCGGTCGACCATGGCTATGAAAGCTGGAAACGCGCGAAGATCGAGCGTGGCCTGAGGCAGGCGCAGGATCGGTCGTCGATGATCTCGGTCGAACAGGTGCTACGCGACCTGACGATTGACGGTTAACTTCACGCCGCAAGCGCGGGATGACCTTCGCGCCATTCGTGACTGGATCGCTGAAAATGACTCCAGAGCCGCGGAGCGAGTCGTTGTCCGCATCGTCCAGACGGCGATGATGTTCGGGCAATTCCCGCTTCTGGGTCGTTCCGGGCAGGTCAGTGGAACGCGGGAGTTCTCGGTCGTCGGATTACCGTATCTGATCGTGTACGCGCTTGCCGCCGATGGCGATGTCGACGTGCTGACCGTGCTGCATGCGCGCCGGCGGTATCCTGCCGATTGAAAGAATGGGGTCTCTATAGGGGGCAGGCGGCGGAAAGGGCCTGTTCGTCTGTCAGGCCCAGTCGACGATGGAGACTGTCAGCAGACATTTCGAACCCGTTGGGCCAGGCGAGCGCGCCGCTTTCGATGAAGGCGCGGGCGAAGTAGGCGGGGTCGGAAAGAGGGCGCGTCATGACCGTGTCGCGTGCGATGAGATCGGCGGCCGACCAGAGTGCCGCAGCGCCATCCGAGAATACGAGTTGCAGGGCGTCGTCGCCTTCTACGGTTACGCGGACGAGTTTAATCATCGAGGTCTGCACCGGCGATCATCTCCAGCGGCAACAGGTTGATCCGGCATCTGGCATGGGATCACGCTGCCTTTGCGGTCAGTTTGAGACCTAGCGCCTTGAGCGTTCGGATGACTGAGTCGAGCGGAATATCGGGCCGGGGCTTGGGCTGTTCGGCGATACCGCGGACCTTAGCTACGTCGGCGAGTGCGGCGGCGATCAACGCGGGGTCGCCGTCTTCGAAGACCGCTTCGAGATAGGCGAGAATCGCGGCGTCGCTGTTGAGATGATCGGTGACGTTCCAGTCGGTGGTTTCGACGGCCATCAGTCAGACTCCTCACACGTTACGTTCAGGCTGTTCTGTTGTGCTGCTTTGACGTGTATTGAGCATTGAGTGCGGACACTGCATTCGGGAGATCGCCCGGGATGCTTGTAAGAAACGCCAATAGAAAATCACTAGCGGCGGCAAATAATCCATCAATCTGGTCGTCGGTGAAAGTGGGATCGGCTACATCGAGCTGAATATGTGAACTCAGTGGGATAAGGTCGTGGGTAAAGCTGTTTCTGCTTACGATCAAAATATCAATTAATTCAGAATTTTTCGGCGGTGCAAAGCTTGGGAAGAAGCATTGGATCATATAGATGAAGCGTGACGAGCGGGTAGGGAGTCTCGGAAAAAGCTTTCTTTCCCATGATCTTATGGCTTGTTTCAGATCGCCTGTTGCATCGGATCTCTTTTTGTAACCAGTCAGCGACTTGAGATCAATGCCAACAGGGTCCAAATGATCTAAGCAGCTTGCCAAAGTGATTTCCATAGCGGCTTCGACTATGTCGGCCAATACGATTACCGTACGACGTTTTGTTCTTTGGTAATCGCGAGTCGCTTCGTTGCTTGCCGAAATAAGGGTGGTTTTCACCCACTCTATCCACCTAGATAACGACTCCTTTTCTTGAACGGTAAATTCCGTCATCTTATCCTGATAAAATGACGGAATCATTTGTGCATAAGGATCAATCATGCTGATTGCCCGATAGCAAAGGGCATGATGCTCCTGCTCGTCTACAATCAACGTGATGGCCTCTCCCAGTGCTTTTTGAAGCCTGTTAAGTAGGGTTCGGCGGTTATTGTCTACAGCGTCTGTAACGTGCTCACTCCGCCGCAACCGAATCGCTGAACATGTCCCGAACTTCGCTCAGGTCCACGTTCGCAGCCGGCCCCTTCTTCGCGGTCTGGCGCTTGTCGAAGCTATCCCAGACGTCGTTCCACTGGCCCTTGGTCGCGGCCTTCGAATATTCGGTGGCGCGCTGTTCGAAGAAGTTGGCGTGCTCGACGCCGTTGAGCATCGGCGCGAGCCAGGGCAGCGGGTGCTCGTCGATCATGTAGATCGGCTTCAGGCCGAGCTGCGTCATGCGCCAGTCGGCGATGAAGCGGATGTACTTCTTGATCTCCTTGGGGGTCATGCCGTTGACCGGGCCCATCTCGAAGGCGAGGTCGATGAAATTGTCCTCGAGGCGGATCGTCGTCTGGCAGACGTCGGCGATGTCGTCCTTGACCGCCTTGGTCAGGCACTGGCGCTCCTGACAGAAGGTGTGGAACATCTTGATGATGCCCTCGCAGTGGAGGCTCTCGTCGCGGATCGACCAGGTGACGATCTGGCCCATGCCCTTCATCTTGTTGAAGCGCGGGAAGTTCATCAGCATCGCGAACGACGCGAACAGCTGGACGCCCTCGGTGAAGCCGCCAAACATGGCGAGCGTGCGGGCGATGTCCTCGTCGTTGTCGACGGTGAACTTCTGCATGTAATCATGCTTTTCCTTCATCTCGGCATATTCGAGGAAGGCGCCGTACTCGCTCTCGGGCATGCCGATGGTGTCGAGCAGATGGCTGTAGGCGGCGATGTGGACCGTCTCCATGTTGCTGAACGAGGTCAGCATCATCTTGATCTCGGTCGGCTTGAACACGCGGCCGTACTTCTCGTGGTAGCAATCCTGCACCTCGACATCGGCCTGCGTGAAGAAGCGGAAGATCTGCGTGAGCAGGTTGCGCTCGTGGTCGCTGAGCTTCTGCGCCCAATCGCGGCAATCCTCGCCCAGGGGCACTTCCTCGGGGAGCCAGTGGAGCTGCTGCTGGCGCTTCCAGAACTCGAACGCCCAGGGGTATTCGAACGGCTTGTACTGCTTGGAGGCGTGAAGGAGGGACATGGGGTAAGCCTTTCGGGAATTGGTTTTAAATCTGGAAACTGGTTGGATCAGGTCGCGTGTTTCATGTCTCGGTGCTCCATTGCCACATCGCGGCGGCGGACATGGCGAGGACGATCGCGCCCGAGGTGAGCATGATGCCGATCATGCGGAACGCGTAGGTTTGTTGCTCGGTGATGCTCGGGCTGCGCAGACGGAGCAGCATCGCGGTGCCGACGATTCCGAGCACGCCCGCGACCGCGAACATGATAGCTGAACCATATGTCATGCGGCGAACTCGCATGACGTGCGTTGAGATGCCGAGCCCCGTATCGGGGAACCCACCACAGGAGAACGACCATGGTCGATGCAACCCAGATCCAGGAACATGCCGAAGTCATCGGCGCGGACGGCGTCCATGTCGGCACCGTCGACAAGGTCGAAGGCAACCGCATCAAGCTGACCAAGAAGGACTCGGGCGCCCAGGTCGTCGAGGGCAAGGGCCGCCATGAAGGGCATCATCACTTCATCTCGCTCGGGCTGGTTGCGGATATCGAGGACGGCAAGGTCCGGCTTTCCGCCAACGCCGACGTGGCGGTGACGTTCGAAGAAGAGGCCTGAACTCTTAGCGGCGCGTGTCGTACGCGCCGTCGAGACTGCCCGAACCCCGGTCCGCTTCGCGCGGGCCGGGGTTTTTTGCGTCAGGCGCCCCCCGGTCCGTGTTTCACGGGCCAGGGTCACGCTTGAGCGCCGGGGCGCCTTACTGGCAGGCAAGGCACTCATCGTAATCCTTCGACTCGACGTCGATCTGGCGCAGGTCGATGGTGTTGTCGGCCTCGACCCCGCCGGCAAAGCCCGCGCGCTGGACCGATTTCGAGCGGAGGTAATAGAGCGACTTGATGCCGAGCTCCCACGCGCGGAAGTGGAGCATCAGCAGGTCCCACTTCTCGACGTCCGCCGGGATGAACAGGTTCAGCGACTGCGCCTGGTCGATGTACGGCGTGCGATCCGCCGCTAGCTCGAGCAGCCAGCGCTGGTCGATCTCGAACGACGTCTTGTAGCAGTCCTTTTCCTCGGTCGAGAGGAAGTCGAGATGCTGGACCGAGCCGCCCTGTTCGAGGATCGAGTTCCAGACCGCGTCCGAGTTCTTCGACTTCTCGCTCAGCATCTTTTCAAGATACGGGTTCTTGATCGAGAAGCTGCCCGACAGCGTCTTGTGCGTGTAGATGTTCGCCGGGATCGGCTCGATGCACGCGCTGGTGCCGCCGCAGATGATCGAGATCGACGCGGTCGGGGCGATCGCCATCTTGCAGCTGAACCGCTCCATCGCGCCGACATCGGCGGCGTCGGGGCAGGGGCCGCGCTCGATCGCGAGCTGCATCGAGGCTTCGTTCGCCTGGCTGCTGATGTGCTTGAACATGCGCAGGTTCCACGACTTCGCCATCGCGCCCTCGAACGGGATGCCGCGTGCCTGGAGGAACGAGTGGAAGCCCATCACGCCGAGACCGACCGACCGCTCGCGGCCCGCGCTGTAGGCGGCGCGCTCCATGCCGGGTTCGTGGCGGTCGATGTAATCCTGCAGGACGTTGTCGAGGAAGCGCATGACGTCCTCGATCAGGCCCTTCTCGTCCTTCCACTGATCCCAGGTTTCGAGGTTCAGCGACGACAGGCAGCAGACCGCGGTCCGCTCGTTGCCGAGGTGATCCTTGCCGGTCGGCAGCGTGATCTCCGAGCACAGGTTCGAGGTCGAGACCTTGAGGCCGAGTTCGCGGTGATGCTTGGGCATTGCCTTGTTCACGTGATCGGCGAAGACGATGTACGGCTCGCCGGTCTGGAGACGAGTCTCGACGAGCTTCTGGAACAGCGAGCGCGCGTCGACGGTGGCGCGGATCGCCTGGTCCTTCGGCGAGCGGAGATGCCACTCGTCACCGTTGCGGACGGCTTCCATGAAGTCGTCGGTGATCAGCACGCCGTGGTGGAGGTTCAGCGCCTTGCGGTTGAAATCGCCCGAGGGTTTGCGGATTTCGAGGAATTCCTCGATCTCGGGGTGCGAGACGTCGAGATAGACCGCGGCCGACCCACGGCGGAGCGAGCCCTGGCTGATCGCGAGCGTGAGCGAATCCATGACGCGGACGAACGGGATGATGCCGCTGGTCTTGCCGTTGAGGCCGACCGGCTCGCCGATGCCGCGGACGTTGCCCCAATAGGTGCCGATGCCGCCGCCGCGCGAGGCGAGCCAGACATTCTCGTTCCAGGTGTCGACGATGCCGCCGAGGCTGTCGGGAACCGAGTTGAGGTAGCACGAGATCGGCAGGCCGCGGCCGGTGCCGCCGTTCGACAGAACGGGGGTGGCGGGCATGAACCAGAGCTTCGAGATGGCGTCGTACAGCCGCTGCGCGTGGCCGGCGTCGTCGGCGTAGGCGGAGGCGACGCGGACGAACAGGTCCTGATAGCTCTCGCCCGGCAGGAGGTAGCGATCCTTGAGCGTGTCCTTGCCGAATTCGGTCAGCAGCGCGTCGCGGCTGTGATCGACCTCGACCGGGTAGATCTGCGCGCGCACGGAGTGGCTGTCCTGTGCCTGGCGGGGGGCCTTCGGAGCCTCGGCTTCGTTGGCTGCAGTGGTCTGTTCGATCGTGTCTGTGGTCATGTCGCTATCCCGGCTGCTGTCTCTGAAATCCATCGAAACCGCTCCTAGTGTTCTGTATTCGTTCGAATCGGTCGCCTGTTGCCATGCTACCATCGGGCGAGCGCAAACGGGAGAACAAAAAGTGACCATCGCGGCGGTGGAAGGCGCGCTTACGGTCATGTTGCATATGGTTATGCAAGGGTTGTTCTACCAGCGATTGGGTCCGCCCCCGAACGCAACCCCAAGAGATTGTGCCAAAGCGCGAAGAGACGCAAGGGGGTGTGGTGGTGGTCGGGGGCTCGGTTCGTCGCGTTCGTCGCGGGGCTGGGCAAGCGGGGATTCGCGACGCGTGGACTTCTGCGGGGTTCGCGATGTGCAAGGGAACGGGGCGGGAACGAAAAATTATTTCGGGGGTCGAAGTGGCAAATGTTGCTTTGGTTTTGGGGGAGGATCGAAATCTGGTTGGCGATTTATCGAGGCCTTGCTCGACGGTACCACCCCGGCGGAGGCCGGGGTCCAATTGGGGGACGTTGCCGACTGAGCGTGGCGCGTCGTTACTCCGACCTTGCCAACTGGGCCCCGGCCTTCGCCGGGGTGGTGGCAATCGTGAGGTGGTGGTGAGCGTTGGAGTGGGACGTGGGCAGGGCCGCGCGTAGCGGGACGCTAGCCCTCGATGATCGTCCGGATCTGCGTCGCGAGGGCCTCCATCGCGAACGGCTTGGTGATCATCGACATGCCGGGCTCCAGGAAACCCGCCGCGAGCGCTGCGTTTTCCGCGTAGCCGGTCATGAACAGCACGCGGAGCCCGGGTCGCATCGCGCGGCCGGCGTCGGCAACCTGGCGGCCGTTCAACCCCGGCAGGCCGATATCGGTGACGAGCAGGTCGATCCGCTCCATCGTCCGCAGCCGTTCGAGACCGGTCGGGCCGTCATGCGCCTCGACCGCCTGATAGCCGAGCTCGCCCAGCACCTCGACGATCAGCGACCGGACGACGGCATCGTCCTCGACCACCAGCACGATCTCGCCTGCGTCGGTGACGTGGTCCT